>CAMDGD010000003.1 GCA_945897785.1 Paludibacter jiangxiensis | reverse complement strand
GATGGCTTGCGCAAACCTAAACGGCTACTACCGTATAAATAGTGCTCTTCTAAGGCTATACCACTGCTATTTTTTTCGTAAGTTGCCATTACATTACCTTGTGCGTCTCTTACGTAGTAGGTAGTATTTACATCTCCTGTAGTTTTTTGTACTACAGTTTTGCTTATACGGTTGCCTAAGGCATCGTAGGTAAATAGCAAGTCGGGTTTTATACTGGTAGCGGTGCGCTTAATTTCAGCAACTTTACCCTGTACCGTCCATTTTATTTCGGCTATTTCTTCGGCCTTGTCTTTTATGAGGTTACCTATTTTGTCGTAGGCATAGTTTTGTGCGTTTTGGTTGTTTTGTGCATACGCACCTTGGTCGTCTATATCTACAGTATAGGCTGTTGTTGTTACGGCATCATTCACATGCAACAAGCGGTTGTTTAGCGTATTGCCGGCGGCATCTTTGGTATAGTTGTAAGTCAGGTTGTCCATGTTTCCTGTATTACCGGTTCTAGACAAAGATATAATATTTCCGTTTGCATCGTAACTGTAAGCGGTAGAATATTTTGTGGTAGCGTTGCCATCTTCGTAGGTTTGGCTTGCTGTAAGGCGGTTTAGCTGGTCGTAAGTATAGGTCTTGCCTAACTGTGCCATGCCGCTAATAGCTGTTGCCATTTTGCTAATGTTTTTTACTTACTACTTTTTTTAAATTTTGCTCTCTGCGAAAGAAACGGATGGATATCCGCGCCTACAAGGCATTTATCATGTGTACATCATTTAGAGTTTCACTAGAGTCTCAAACAATTATCTGCGTAGTACATCAATTAGTTTAGACTCTATCAGCTGTTTTATACAAGAGACAGGCATCAATCTAGTTTTTAATGCCTGTCTCTTGTAACTTATTTGATATGCTTATTCGTCTTTTTTCGATTTCTTTTTGCTTTCCTTCATATCAGCCAAACTGTCGTTTAGTACCGCAATTTTCTTTTCTAAACTTTTGCTTTGTTTAATAAGCATGTTGTTAGTTTCATCTACTTGTTTTTGTAACGCAATTATTTTTTTTGTGGCACTTCTTTTAATGGTAAACGCATATAATAAGGCGAGTATAGCTACTAGTAGTGCAACAACAATAGCCGTTTTTGCTTTGCTTTTAAATTTTGCTGCAGCGGCTTGTATAACTTTTCTTTCTGTTTTGCACTGGGCTAGTGCTTCGCTGTTTTGTGCTGAGGCATCTTGCAAAGATATTATCAAGGCTTGATTTTCGGCAACGGTTTCTTTTAAGGCAAATAATTCGTTGTTTAGGTTTGCACTTAGTTGTTTTACCGAGCTAACTTGTGCGCCTAGCGTGTTGGTTTTTTCTTGAAATTCTTTTTTAACTACAAACTCTGTTTCTTGGGCTGTAAGGAAAATACTGGTTAGCATTGATGCGATTAAGAAAAATGATAGTTTTTTCATAGCGACCTCCATTTTTATAAGTGAATAGTATTTGTTTTTTATATTCTGTTTGTTCTTGTACGAGCCCTATAAATCAACTATTAGTAGTAAAACCTCCTAATTCAATCCACTATATTTTAAAAGTTCTTTCACAAAGATATACTTTTAAGTTAATTTTCAACAATAAATCTTAATTTTGTTTTTATGTGAAGCATGTTTTTAAGCATAAAAAATTATGTTAGCTTTGTGCTTAAGAATTTACATATGATAGGAAACCAGCCATAAATAAAGCTTCTTTATACACGAGCATGAGTATTGGCTCGTTCGATAGGATACCTTTACAATGGAAAATAATAGTATATGAAACTAGGAATTATTGGAGCAATGCATCAAGAGGTTGATCGATTGATTGAACTAATGCACTGCGAAAAACAAACGGTATTAGGAATGCGTACTTTTTATGAGGGTAATTTATTTGGTATGCAAGTGGTGTTGGTTTTTTCTCGTTGGGGTAAAGTTGCCGCAGCTACTACAGCAACACAATTGATTGTATCCTTTGGTGTTGATGTTGTGTTGTTTACCGGGATAGCCGGAGGTTTATCTCACAACATTACTATAGGAGATGTGGTTATAGGCGATAAGCTATTTCAACACGATATGGATGCTTCGCCCTTAATGCCCCGTTTTGAAATTCCGTTAAGTAAAAAAAGTTATTTTGAGACTTCGGTAGATTTAAAGGAAAAAGCTTATATAGCTGTTCGTTCTTTTTTGAGTAATGAAACTGCTTTTTTAGCGCAATTACAAGACTTTGGTATAAAGCATCCTAAAGTCTGGGTAGGAGATATTGCCAGTGGCGACCAATTTATTCATACACAAGCACAGCGACAAGCTATTATTACGAATTTGCCTTCGGTGCTTTGTGTAGAAATGGAAGGAGCTGCTGTGGCACAGGTTTGTTACGATTATGCTATTCCTTTTTTGGTTATACGAGTTATTTCTGATACAGCTGATGATGCATCTGTAGTAGATTTTCCTGTTTTCTTGGAGCAATTAGCTTCAAAATATGCATTTTTTATTCTGAAAAACGTATTTTCTCTTTTACACTAGTTGGTGATTAAAAAAAACAAAGCCCTCAAAAAAAAAATTGAGGGCTTTGCATAGTGTAGTTTGATTGATGTTTATACTACATAAGTTGTAGCAAATGTATTACCACCACGACCAGTCCAGTTTGTATGGAAGAACTCACCACGAGGTTTGTCTAATCTTTCGTAAGTATGAGCTCCGAAATAATCCCGTTGTGCTTGCAATAAGTTTGCAGGAAGTCTTTCGCTTCTGAATGCATCATAATAGCTAAGTGCTGAAGATATACATGGAACAGGAATACCGTTCATTGTAGCAGCAACTACTACTCGTCTCCAACCTTCTTGTGCTTTAAGAATCTTATCTTTGAAGAAAGGATCCATTAACAAGTTGCTTAAATCCGGGTTTTTATCAAATGCTTCTTTGATATTACCCAAGAATGTAGAACGGATGATACATCCACCTCTCCACATAAGAGCAATACCACCGTTATTTAATGTCCAACCGTATTCTTTAGCCGCTTCTTTCATCAACAAGTAACCTTGAGCATAAGATACTAATTTAGATGCGAATAAAGCTTGCTTTAAATCTTCGATTAGTTGTTTTTTGTCACCGCTAAATGTGATTTTTGGTGCAGGAAATTCTTTAGAAGCTTTAACGCGGTCGTCTTTTGCAGCTGATAAACAACGAGCAAATACAGACTCACCGATTAAAGTCAATGGCACACCAAGGTCGAGTGCAGCAACACCGGTCCATTTACCTGTACCTTTTTGACCTGCTGTATCTAATATTTTATCAACGATTGGTTGACCATCTTCGTCTTTGAAACCTAAGATATCACGGGTAATTTCGATTAGGTAACTTTCCATTTCACCTTCGTTCCATACTTTGAATACTTCGTGCATTTCGCCTGCAGACATACCCAAAACATCTTTCATAATTTGGTAACCTTCGCAAATTAATTGCATATCACCATATTCGATACCGTTGTGTACCATTTTCACAAAGTGACCGGCACCGTTAGGACCAACCCAATCGCAACATGGAGAACCATCAGATACTTTTGCGCAGATTGATTGGAAAATAGGTTTAACGGCTTCCCATGCTTTTGGAGAACCTCCAGGCATGATAGATGGCCCTAATAAGGCACCTTCTTCGCCACCAGAAACACCTGTTCCGATGTACAATAAACCTTTGCTTTCTACATAAGCTGTTCTTCTGTTTGTGTCAGGATAGTGTGTGTTACCACCATCAATGATAATATCTCCCGGCTCCAAATGAGGAATAACCATATCGATAAAATCATCTACTGCTTTTCCTGCTTTTACAAGCATCATCACTTTTCTAGGTTTCTCTAACGAAGCACAAAGTTCTTCGATAGAATGTGCACCAATAAAGTTTTTTCCTTTACCTCTACCATTGATGAAATCATCAACTTTTGATACTGTTCTGTTAAATACAGCAACAGTAAAGCCTTTGCTTTCCATGTTTAACACAAGGTTTTCGCCCATTACGGCTAAACCGATCAAACCGATATCCGCTTTTTTCATAATTAAAAAATAAATTGATTAAAAAAAAAATAAATAATGTGTTTTATTTGAATCTCTCTTTATATGCCCACAAGCCTAAAGCCGGATTTGAAATATAGAAGATTTCTTCACCATCTACCATATTCCAGCCATCTTTTAATTTGCTTGGGTCGTATTTTTTCGTCATTTCAGTTAAATCGGCATACTTAAAATTTACACCTTCAATTTCTTCTTTTGTTAGGTTACCCGGACAATAAGTTATGGAGAACCTGCCCTCAGAAGAACCATGAATTAAGTGAGCCGCAGCACCAAGGTTGTTTTGCAAGTCTTCGTTAGCATTGGTTAATTCCAATACTTTTTTAGAACCTATATACCCATATTTTCGAATTAAACCATCAATGGTTTTGTCTTCACCAAACTCCGCTAATCCGGGAGCAAGCACAATCAATTCTCCACCGTCAGCAATGGCCATGCGGGTACGGTAAACACTTTTGTTGCCTAACCAAGTCGATTTGAATTCGTGTGGGTCTAAGTAAACAACTACTTTCTTCATTTCTCTATCCATCATTTTAAAGTTTACTTGGATAGATAATTCTGCTGCTTTTTCGAAGCATTCAAAATCATCGCCAATAAATAACCCTCTGATGTGTAGTTTGCCATCATCGCCGGCCGATAAAACTGTTTGGATGTATAATATTGGCAGGTCTTTTGCAAAATTATCTGATGCATAGTTTAGTACTTTGCGTACAGGATTTAAGGCACGACCCATAATGCGCTCCATACCATAAACAGCTCCAATAAAATGGCTTTTATTAATTCCTTCAGAACCTCCCGTACCTACAAAAATATTTTTGTTGTAGTTGGCCAATCCAATTACTTCGTGAGGAACTACTTGACCCGGAGAAACGATTAAGTCAAAATCACCTTCCACAAGTAATTTGTTTACTTGAGCAGGCCATGAATAATCAATCATTCCATCAGAAACTTCTTTTACGTATTCGCCAGGAACTGTTCCTAAGGTTACAACGTCTTCTCTCCAGTTGTGTACACGGAATAAGTTTTTAGGAATATCACCAAACATTTCGCTGATTTCGTTATCAGTCATGGCGTAGTGCGTACCCAAAGCAGGAAGTACATCCGTTAATTTATCACCGTAATATTGATAGGCAATATTTGTAATCTCACCGGCACGGGAGTGAAAACGTGTAAAATCAGGAGGTATAGCCAATACTTTTTTCTTAGCACCAAGCTTCTCAAATGTTTCAAAAATAGCTTTTTTAAGCTCTTCTGAAGTAAATGAAGTGGTTGGTGATCCTTTACTATAGTATAACATAATTTAAAATTTACTATTAGATGATTTACTATTTACTATTTAAGAAAAATATAATCAACTGCTTGACTAATTATTTTTAATGAGTTTTGTTCTCATTGTTTTGATAGAGCTTACAATTATCTTCATGAGCTCATCATTTTCTTTTATTAATCCTTCTAACAATTCTGGATTAACTAATTTCTCATCTTTGATTATTTCTAACCAATAGATCGTTTCATCTAGCTCCTCTTCTACAATTTTCAGCTTATTAAGAAAATCCTTATCGGATTTTCCTAAACAAGCTGCTCTATAATTTGCACCAGGAGAAGTTCCTGATCGTATTATTTGATTTCCAATAGCTCTTCCAGCTACGGTATTAGGCAATTTATCAACTAACTTAATTATTCTGCGTGCAAACAACTTTAATCGACCCTTTAACTCATCCGGAGTCATTCTCTTGCATTTAAATAGTAAATAGTAAATTGTCTAATAGTAAATACGCTTAGCGTTGAACGCGAGCGTTACCTTTCCAGATACTCCAAACCTGATCTTCATCAGCAGGCATACCGTAGTCAGTGATGAATGTAGTAGCTAACGCTCCGGTAGCCCAGCCAAATTGAATCCATTTTTCAGGAGCCCATCCTTTAAGAATACCGTAAAGCATACCACCAACGAAACCATCACCACCACCAATGCGGTCTTGAACACCAATTGCACGTGGTTCAACAATTTGCCATTCGTCGCCGGCCAACATGATACCTCCCCACATGTGAGCGTTTGCACTTTCTACTTCACGAAGAGTAGTTGCAAAAACTTCAGCATTAGGGAATGCTTTTTTTACATTTTGAATCATGCCTTTAAAACCGTCTATTTTTGCAGCGATTCCTTTACCGCCTGCTTCAGGACCTTCGATACCTAAGCAAAGTTGAAAATCTTCTTCGTTACCGATTAAGATATCAGATACGCTAGCGATTTCTTTAAAAATATTGTGTAATTCTTCTTCACGACCTTCCCAAAAAGAAGCTCTGTGGTTTAAGTCGAAAGAAATTTTAGTACCATATTTTTTAGCTGCTCTAGCAAGTTCTAAACAGAAATTAGAAGTCTCTACAGATAAAGCACCAATCAATCCAGATAAGTGAACGATTTGTACACCTTCTTTGCCAAATAAACGGTCAAGATCAAAGTCTTTTACATTTAAAGTTCTACCAACCTCACCGGCACGGTCGTTCCAAACACGAGGACCGCGAGAACCATAACCGCTATCTGCGATATTGATTTGATGACGGTATCCCCAAGGACCACCTTGTTCAACATCTGGTCCTTCGAAAGCAAAACCACGGCTTTTTAAGCTGTCTTTAATAAATTGAGAAATAGGGCTTCCTTTTACAAAGGTAGTAAGCACTTTGGTAGGTAAACCTAAATAAGCAGGTACGTTTGCAACGTTAGTTTCGGCAGAAGTAGCCTGCATAAACATATTGTTACTTGTATGAATTGGTTGTCCTGCTGGAGGAGTAATACGAAGTCCCATTGAAGTAGGAACTACTAATGCCCATTGGCAATCTTTTTTTAATTGAATACTCATTTTTTAAAACTGTTTATTTGTTTAACTGTTTAACTGTTTTTAGTTATAAAGAACTTTTACTTATAACTGAATTAGATACAGAATACATCGAAACCACCGTCAACAACGGTTAATGTTCCGGTTACGAATTTTGAGGCTTCACTAGATAACCAGTGTAGCGTACCGTATAATTCGTCTGCCTCACCAAAACGACCAAATGGCGTGTGAGCGATGATTGATTGACCTCTGGCTGTTAACGAACCGTCAGGATTAGTCATTAATGCACGATTTTGTTCTGTTAAGAAAAATCCCGGTGCAATAGCGTTACAACGCAAACCCGGACCAAATTTCACGGCTAATTCTGTAGCCATATATTTAGTAAAGTTTGTTACTGCTGCTTTTGAAGCACCATAACCAACAACGCGAGTTAATGGACGAATAGCCGATTCTGATGAAATATTGATTACGCTACCTTCTTTTTGGTCTACCATCATTTTAGCAAATACCATAGTAGGAATAACTGTACCAAATAAGTTTAAGTCAACTACTTTTTTGAAAGCATCTATTTCTAAATCAAAGAATGTTTTGTCGGGAGCAACTGTTGCGCCGGGCATATTTCCACCAGCAGCATTTACTAAAATATCGATACGACCATAAGCAGCTTTGATATCTTTTGCATTTTCTTCCAATACTTCTTTATTCATTACATCGGTATTCAAATAAAGAGCTTCGCCACCTTGTGCTTTGATACTATCAACTAAAGCATTTCCAGCTTCGTCAGTACGATCAAGAATAACTACTTTTGCGCCTTGTTCGGCCATATACTCTGCCATCCCTTTACCAAGGATGCCGGCACCACCCGTGATTACAATCACTTTGCCTTTTACATCAAATAAATTTTTCATAGCTGTCTATTAAGGAGGGTTCAAAAAATTTGTATTTTTCGTTTTGATTTGAAAAAAAATCGTAGAACCCATTAACGATTTTCTCAAATTAGAATAAAAGAACTTTAATTGCTTGGAACTTCAGGATCGAAAAATACTTTTTACGCTCTATTCTATCTGTCAAGTTTTTGAAAGAGTTTTTAAAAAACTTACAACTTGCTTATAAATCAACAGGTAATAAGTAAGATTGATTGTACTCGATGCCCTTCCTATTCCAACTGGTTTTGCGGCTAATGCATTTATGCTTTGCTCCGTAAAACCGAAAACATACTTCTACTTTTTTATTATTTTATTTTTTACGATTACTGTCTTTTATACCTAAAATGGTTATTTTTTAAATAACGCATATATTTATTTTACTGTCAGTGAATTGCTTTGTAAAAGTGTACTTGTGCTATTAAAATAAAATTTATATTATAAATCGAATAATATTTTAAGGTGACGGTCGTAGATGTTTTTTTCTACGCAGTCTCCAATTATTTTTGCATGTTTTTCTATCATAGAAAAAAAGTTGTCGCCCATTTCGTAAGCCACTTTATATGATACATGTACTAATTGACGAAAGTTTGGGTTGTAATCCGGATGTCCAGGAACATGAGATAAAGTATTTACAAATTTTTCGCTCGACCAATTGCTTACTTCTTCTACTGAAGGCAATTTTGCCATATCAATATTAATTTCATAGACATAAGGAGCACATAATTCTTCGCTACGATTAAATGCATGTGTGTAAATTTCTTTAGCACAATCTAACCCGTCGCCACCTGCTTTAGCTAAACCAATAACTTCTTCCAACCAAGTTGTTCCGGTAGTTTTTACGTGTAGGCCTTTGTCGTATTTTTTCATGATATCAGCCATAGGTTTGTAGATAGAAAATTTGTCAGAACCTGAGTGAACTGATAATTTTAATTCGTCAGGTAAACCAAATTCTTTAACGGCAAAATCTAGAACTAACACATCTTCTTCAAATTCTTTGGTAAATTGAGCTACATCACCCATATAATCTATCCCTTTGTAAAAGGGGCCGGAGAATTTTGGAGCTATAGTTTGTACCGGTACTTTTTTGTCGGCCAACATTTTTAAAATGAAAAACATTTCGATAGGTGTTTGTGGCTTTTCCACTTCGTCAATAGATACTTCGGTGATAAAATTTCCTTGACCTTTTTTCTCTACCAAAAAAGTATAAATATGTGCTACTTGTTGTGTTGCTGCTAAAAACTTATTTGCGATTTGCACTAAAGAATCGTTGGTTACAATTTGAGGATGAGCAATACCCGGAATAGCTAAATTTCCAACATATTTACTACAGCCTGCAATAAAAGCATCTACATCAGTTTTAGTACTTTCTTTACCAATAAATGAGGCAACATCTATAGTGAAATAATCAGAAGAATCAACAAAACCAGCAACATTGCTACTATTGATGTGGTCTGCATCTACATAATATTTGCCTGTAAAACCAAGTGCTTTTACAGCAGCATCAGCTTCGTTACGAGTATCTTGCGGCACTGTATGAAGAAATGTGTGTTCGCGGTTAGATTTATTCCAAACAATAGAAATAGCTAAACCAGATTTTTCATTGGCTCTCATGATAGCTCTTAATTGAGCTTCTCCTTGATGAGAAAAACGGTCGCCTGTACCTATACTAAATTTTCCTAATTTCATACTTGTTTTTGATTATGAAAAATTTATGTAGTCTTCGATGTTTTCTTTAAAAAGAATATCGATAGGAATATAATTGAGCTTATTTGTTTTTCTTTTTAATATCAAATTCCTACACATATCTCTTACCGATAAGTATGCTTGTTTGTCGGGTCGTTGGGCAATAAGACAATGGATTACTCCTTGTTTTAAATAACGAAGATTGAGGGGGAGTAGGTCGTACCCAATAATGCGGATGCTTTTGCGGTTAAACGAAGCTAAGTGTATGGCCAATCGATAAACCTTTGAATTAAAGGTAATAGCCGCTTTAATATTGGTGTATGTTGCAAATGTTTTTTCTAGCAGTCTGAAGTTGTAATCTTCATCATTTTCGATAAACTCAACATCAATAAATTCAATAAAATTAGCCAATTTGTTGTCTTTGACAAATTGCATAAATCCTTCATGACGAGTAATGATTTGGTTTGCTTCGGAGCCTTTTCTTTTGGTTCGAATAACCATTATCTGAGATTTCTCGGGCATTAAATTAAGCAATAGCTTGGCTGCAATATAGCCACTTTGAAATGAGTTTTGTCCGTAATAAGTAGTGAAATCAGTAGTAGGAACAATAGAGTCGATAAACGAGAAAGGAATGTTTTTTTTGCTTAGTTCAGCTAAAAACAGGCAAGTTTCTTCTTTAAAAATGGGAGCGATAATAACGGCATCCGGTTTATTTGAAAGAACCTTTTCACTTATTTCTAAAAAAGAATTGACATCGTATTGATCAAAATACATTTTGTCAATAACAATATTGTAATGCGCGAAATCTGTTTTTGCCTGATCAAATCCTTGGTTAACCGTTTCCCAATAATCTTGCGATTGGAACGAAGGTATCATGCATACAAATCGTTGTTGTTTGATTGATGCAAAAGCCTCAATTTTAGCTTCAGGCATATTTTTCATTTCTTCCGAAACGGCATCGTTTACATAAGATTCCTTGTCCATAAAAGTTGAAACTTATTATTTACTGCAATACTTGTTTGGCGCATGTTTCTGTGCAAAGTCACAAAAGTAATACTTATTTTGTTAATATAAAATATTTTGTATCTTCGTGGGCGTTCAAAAAGAATTATACTGAAGCTACAATACTGCTTTATCTTTTTGATTATAAGTGATTTTATTCCTGTTAAAGTTTTTAAAAAGTATAGAATAAATTCAGAAAAATACTATTTAAAGAACAACTTTTTTTGTGTTTTTAGTGGAATTTGGTTAATAAGGAACTCACTAAGCAATAAAATGCAACTAATTTTTAACTTCAAAATACCGCATTGTTATGAAAAACTTTTTAGATGAAAATTTTCTGTTGCAAACAGATACGGCTCAAAAACTCTATCACGAACATGCTGCAAAAATGCCAATTATCGATTATCATTGCCATTTAATTCCTTCAATGGTAGCCAATGATCATCAGTTTAAAACACTTACCGAAATATGGCTGGGGGGCGATCATTACAAATGGCGTGCTATGCGTACCAATGGTATAGACGAAAAATATTGCACCGGTAAAGATACTAGTGATTGGGAGAAATTTGAGAAGTGGGCAGAAACAGTTCCTTATACTATGCGTAATCCTTTATATCATTGGACTCACTTAGAATTGAAAACAGGTTTTGGAATAGAAAAACTATTATCTCCAACAACCGCTCGAGATATATATGATGAGTGTACTGCTAAATTGCAGACTCCTGAATATTCAGCGCGTAACATCATGCGTAAATATAACGTAGAAGCTGTATGTACAACTGATGATCCGGTTGATACATTAGAGCATCATATTAAAACGCGTAAAGATGGTTTTGAAATTAAAATGCTTCCAACATGGCGTCCTGATAAAGCAATTGCTGTTGAGGTTCCTGCAAATTTCCGTGCTTATATGGAGCAGCTCTCAGCTGTTTCTGGTGTGAATATTTCTTCTTATGATGATATGTTGTCAGCATTGCGTAAGCGCCATGATTTCTTTGCCGAGCAAGGTTGTAAATTATCAGATCACGGTACTGAAGAGTTTTATGCAGAAGATTATACTGATGCTGAAATTAAAGCAATCTTTAATAAAGTATACGGTGGTAAAGAATTAACAAAACAAGAAATACTTCAATTTAAATCAGCAGTGATGGTAGAAGGTGCTATCATGGACTGGGAAAAAGGCTGGACACAACAATTCCACTATGGTGTTATTCGTAACAACAATACCCGTTTGTTTAGTGCTTTAGGACCGGATACAGGTTTCGATTCTATCGGTACTTTTCAAACAGCAAAAGCAATGGCTAAATTCTTAGACCGTCTTGATACGAATGATAAATTAGCTAAAACTATCATTTATAACTTGAATCCTTCAGATAACGAAATGATAGCAACCATGATCGGATGTTTTCAAGATGGTACGCTTGCCGGTAAAATACAGTTTGGTTCAGGATGGTGGTTCCTAGACCAAAAAGATGGTATGGAAAAACAAATGAACGCTTTGTCGGTACTTGGTTTATTAAGCCGTTTTGTTGGTATGTTGACCGACTCTCGCAGTTTCCTTTCATATCCTCGTCACGAGTATTTCCGTCGTACGCTTTGTAATTTATTGGGCGATGATGTGGAAAAAGGATTACTTCCACATCAAGAGCTTCCATTTATTGGTAGGATGGTGGAGAATATCAGTTACAATAATGCAAAAGAGTTTTTTAAATTTTAATTACATTAAATCAGTATAAAAGTCGTATTTTTTTTGCTAGTATATTGATTGTGCGTTTAATAAATTATTTTTGATGTAGAACTAAAAGGTAAGATGAGTAAAAAAGTAGTAACATTTGGTGAGATTATGCTTCGTTTGGCAACTCCGGGTTTTGAACGGATAAGTCAGTGTAGTCAGCTTAATGTTAATTATGGTGGTGGAGAGGCTAATGTAGCCGTATCTTTGGCTAATTTTGGTGTTGATACCGAATTTGTTACTCGTTTACCGAACAACGATATTGCCGATGCAATTTTAGCCACTCTACGCAAACATAATGTTGGCATAAAAGAAATTTTACGCGGAGGAAATCGTGTTGGTATTTATTTTTTAGAAACAGGAGCAGTATCTCGTTCTAGTAAAGTTATTTACGATAGAGCAGCATCTTCTTTTGCTCAAATTGAGCCAGGTATGGTTAATTGGCGCGAAGTGTTTAAGGGTGCAGACTGGTTTCATTGGACAGGTATTACGCCTGCGTTATCGCAAAGTTGTGCCGATGCTTGCTTGGAAGCAATAAAGGTGGCTAACGAAATGGGGGTAACGGTATCGACAGATTTAAATTTTCGTAAAAATTTGTGGCAATATGGCAAAAAAGCATCTGAAATAATGCCTTCCTTAGTTGAGGGTTGTGACCTGATTTTAGCGAACGAAGAAGATGCCGAAATGGTTTTTGGCATTAAGCCCGACGGTTTTGCTTCGTATGACACCAACGGATTAATTAATCCGCAAATTTTCAAATCTGTTTGCCGGAAAGTTATGGATAGATTTCCTAGAGCTAAAAAAGTAGCAATTTCTTTACGCGGTTCTATCAATGCTAACAGAAATACCTGGAGAGGTGTTATGTTTTCTGATGGTAAACTATTGGTTTCGCAAGATTATGATATCACACATATTGTAGATAGAGTAGGTGCCGGAGATTCCTTTATGGGGGGCTTGATTTATGGATTGTTGACTTTCGATAATGATCAAAAGGCACTAGATTTTGGTATTGCGGCTTCTTGCCTAAAACATACCATTTATGGTGATTTTAACTTAGTTACTGTGGATGAGGTGGAAAAACTCATGGGCGGAGATTCTTCGGGACGGGTAAGTAGATAGATGTATAATTAGACTATTTACTATTTAAATACAAGAAATGACATCTGATGAGTTAAAGGGTTGATTGAAGTTGTTTGCACGTAGAATAATTAAATTGGTGGATAAATTGCCTAATTCTACGGCAGGTAGAGCTATTGGAAATCAAATAATACGATCAGGAACTTCTCCTGGTGCAAATTATAGAGCAGCTTGTTTAGGTAAATCTGATAAGGACTTTTTGAACAAGTTAAAGATAGTAGAAGACGAACTTGACGAAACAATCTATTGGTTAGAAATAATTAAAGATGAAGAATTAGTTAAGCCCAAATTATTAGAAGGATTATTGAAAGAAAATGAAGAACTGATGAGAATAATAGTTAGCTCTATCAAAACTATGAGAATTAAACTCAACAAAAATAATAAATAAGCGATTCTACTCTCTTAAATAGTAAATTGTCAAATAGTAAATAATAAGATGGCTAGATTTAGTAAAGCTCAAGTAGTAACAGTAGCCGAAGAAACGGGTATTATTCCTATCTTTTATCATAAAGATATTGAGGTTGCTAAACAAGTGGTAAAAGCTTGTTACGAAGGTGGTATTCGTGTATGCGAGTTCACTAATAGGGGCGATTTTGCATGCGAAGTATATGCCGAATTGATTAAATTTGCGGCTAAAGATTGTCCTGATATGATTATCGGTGTTGGTTCTATCGTTGATGCTCCAACAGCAGCACTGTATATTCAGTTGGGAGCAAATTTTATTGTTGCTCCTTATTTTAATGCAGAGGTTGCTAAATTAGCCAACAGTAGATTGATACCGTACATGCCCGGTTGTGGTTCGGTAACAGAAATTGCAATGGCTCAACAAGCCGGTTGTGATGTGTGTAAACTTTTCCCGGCAGATGTGTTGGGCGTTGCTTTTGTAAAAGCGATTAAAGGTCCTATGCCATGGACAAAACTTATGATAACAGGAGGCGTTAAACCGGAAGAATCAAACATAAAAGCTTGGTTCGATGCTGGAGCAGCTTGTGTCGGAATGGGTTCTAATTTATTTCCCGGTGAAGTGCTTGCCACAAAAAACTGGGGAAAGATTACCAAATTATGTAAAGAAGCGCTAGCAATTGTAAAACAAGTGAGAATAGAATATAATATAATATAATATAATAATAACCAAAACTAAAACTAAAAACACATTATGGTAGAAAAAATGAAAGAAAAAATGACGAAGTACAGATGGACTATTTGTTCTATGTTGTTTTTTGCTACAACAGTCAATTATTTAGACAGGCAAGTGCTTTCCTTGACATGGAAAGACTTTATTGCTCCTGAGTTCCATTGGACAGATGGTGATTATGGTAATATTACCGCTCTGTTTTCAATTTTTTATGCAATCAGTATGTTGTTTGCCGGTAAATTTATTGATAAGTTAGATACGAAAAAAGGTTTCTTATGGGCTATCGGTATATGGTCGGTTGGTGCTATATTACATGCGTTTTGTGGTATTGCTACTTCTGGAATTGTTGCTGGTGAATGGTTTGTTGGTTTTGAAGGAGCTAGACATGCTATAGGAAAAGTTGACAACATTGCTATGGTTGTTAATGTGAGTGTTACTTTATTTATTTTTGCTCGTTTTGTGTTGGCTATTGGTGAGGCTGGTAACTTCCCAGCTGCAATTAAAGCTACAGCGGAGTTTTTTCCTAAAAAAGACCGTGCTCTCGCAACCAGTATTTTTAATGCCGGGGCTACTGTGGGTGCTTTAGCGGCTCCAATTACTGTTCCTTTTATTGCACATCATTGGGGTTGGGAAATGGCTTTTATTGTTATTGGTGCTTTAGGTTTTGTTTGGATGGGTATGTGGGTGTTTATATATAAAAAACCCGAAATGCATCCAAAGATAAATGCTGCTGAATTGGAATATATTAACCAAGATCATGCTGACGAACTTGCTGCTAATAATGGAAAGGCTTTAGTTAATAGAACGATGAGTTTTAAGGAAATATTAAAATACAAACAATCGTGGGCATTTATTTTTGGTAAATTCATGACTGACGGGGTATGGTGGTTCTATTTATTCTGGACTCCAGCGTACTTAAGTTCAGTATATGGGTTGTCTTCAGATAATTATCATGCTCAAATATTATTATTTGTATTGTATGCTATTACGTTATTATCAATTATTGGTGGTTGGTTGCCTACTTATTTTGTTGATAAACAAAAAATGAATCCGTATGCAGGCCGTATGAAAGCCATGTTGATATTTGCATTCTTCCCGTTATTAGCCTTGTTTGCACAGCCTTTAGGAGCTTATTCTTATTGGTTTCCCGTATTAATTATTGGTATTGCTGGTGCTGCTCACCAAGCATGGTCGGCAAATATATTCTCTACTGTTAGTGATATGTTTCCACGTACTGCTATTGCTACAGTTACCGGTATTGGTGGTTTAGCTGGGGGGCTTGGCGCTTTCTTTATCAATAAAGGTTCTGGTATGTTATTCGATTTCTCGAGAGGAACAGGTATAGAAAAGGGTAAAGAAATAATAATGACTGATGAAATGATTGCTAAAGGAGTAGAGTTTGTTCGTGAGCCTCTTGTATTATTTGGTTATGAAGGTATCAAAGCCGGATATCTGGTTATTTTTAGTATTTGTGCGGTTGCATATTTAATTGGTTGGGCTGTAATGAAAATATTAGTGCCAAAATATAAGCCAATTACGCTTCAGGAAAAAAATAATTTATAGTTTTATATCATTAAAAAACGCTTAATCCGAAAGGGTTAAGCGTTTTTTTTATGAGCTACTTTTGATGTCTTTTTCAATAGCGTACGTCGTTTTTTTTTTTTTTAAGGCTTACAGCCACAGGCTTTTTTGCATTCTTCTAAACTGTTAAACGGCACAATACCCCCACAACCTCCCCAATAAAACATGCTACACTTCCCTGTTGTTTTGTCAAAAAAGTAACGGGGCTTAGCTGCCCTGCAACTACCGGGGTCTGGTTTTTCTGCGCAACGGCTGTCTGTTGTAACTGCTTTTTTGCTAGAGGCACATGCCGTAACAAAAAGCAAGCTGATGAGTAGATAAACCGTTTTCAAAAATACGATAGTTAGTGTAATGCTTGTTTATAAAAGTTACCGTAATATGGCACCTAATTTTTCTTCTAAATTTTGTTGAATCTTTGCCATGATGGAATCAATTTGTTTGTCGTTTAGCGTTTTTTCATTGTCTTGTATGATACAACTAATGGCATACGATTTTTTTCCGGCTTCGATTTTTTCCCCTTCATACACATCAAAAAGCTTCACTGATTTTAGTAATTTTTTTTCGCTTTCGAAGGCAATTGTTTCGATTGCGTTAAATTCAATGTTTTTGTCTATTAGTAAGGCTAAGTCTCTTTTAACTTCGGGGAATTTTGCTATCTCTTTAGCCGAAACTGATTTATTGCTAAGCAGGCTTAATAATACGGTCCAGTTAATATCAGCAAAGAATACATCGTTCTGAATGTCGAATGTTTTGCGTGTGGAAGTACTTAGTATGCCTATGCTAAATAGGATGTCTCCTTTGCGTGTTAATGCTTTTCTTCCTTCCACAATATGTTCGTTGTTGTAGTTTTCTTCAAGTAAATCTGCCTGTTTTATCCCTAGTCGGTTTAAAATGTTTTGTACAAAACCCATAAGTTCATAAATACTGCTTTTCTCTTCTGTTCTAACCCAGGTTTGTGTAAATTTCTTTCCTGTAATCCATAGCCCTAAATGAAAATCCTCACTATATGGCGCTAAGGCATCACTGGTGTTTTTATTGTCGCTATGATAATAATAACAGTTGCCAAATTCATATAATTTTACATCCGGATTCTTTCGGTTGCTATTATAGGCAATGCTTTCTAGTCCTCCAAAAAGCAGCGTTTGACGCATCACATTTAAGTCGTTGCTTAAAGGGTTAAGTATTTTTACACAATTAGCTATCGGGTAGGTAATGCCGTTTTGATAATAAGCTGCTTTGGTTAAAGAGTTGTTTAGTATCTCGTTAAATCCAACGGCCGTTAGTTGTTCTGAAATTAGGTTCTGAATTTTATGGCTGTCAGGTTTTTTGGAGTAGCTAATACTAGATTTTACTCTTGTACCCGTTAGAATATTGTTGTATCCGTATATGCGTAAAATATCTTCTATAACATCAACATCCCGTTCAACATCTACACGATAGGTAGGGATAGATAGGGTTAAAACATCCTCTGTTTCTTTTAAAATATCCATTTCAAGGCCTTCAAGTATCTTTTTTATGGTAGCCTTTTCAATTGTTTTCCCAATTAGGGAATTTATCTTTTGGTAAGTAATAGTTAGTTCTTTTGGCTTGATTGCGGTTGGATAAAAATCAAAAATTTCGCTCGAGATCGTTCCACCCGCCACTTCTTTTATTAGCAACGCAGCAAATTTTAGTATATATAAGGTGTTGTTTGGGTCGCATCCTCTTTCGTAGCGAAATGAGGCATCGGTGTTTAACCCGTGTCTTCGTGCTGTTTTTCTGATAGTAACAGGGTTAAAATAGGCGCTTTCTAAAAATATAGCTGTTGTACTTTCGGACACACCTGATTCCTGTCCGCCAAATACACCGCCAATACACATGCCTTCTTCAGCATCACAAATCATTAAATCGGCAGCACTTAGTTTTCGCTCAATGCCATCTAAAGTTACAAACTGACTTCCTTCCGGAAGGTTTTTTACACGTATTTGCTTGCCTTTAATTTTGGCAATATCAAATGCATGTACCGGTTGTCCCATAGCATGCAGTACAAAATTTGTTGCATCAACAACATTATTGATGGGTCGTATGCCGCAGGTTCTGAAGTAATTTAATAACCATGCGGGCGACTCTTTTATAGTGATATTGCTAATACTAAGGCCTGAATATCGAGGACAAGCCTCCGTGTTTTCAACCGTAACCTGTATTGGTAAACTTGTGTTATCAATGCTAAATGCATCGACCGAATATTTTTGTAGTTTGATGGCCAGATTGTACACACCGTAGTATGCTGCTAAATCGCGAGCAACCCCAAAATGCGAGGCTGCATCTATACGGTTTGGAGTAATATCGACTTCAATTATTGTATCGTCTTTTACTTGATAGTAGTCTTTTGCAGGCATGCCTACCGCAACAGTAGCAGGTAATACAATAATGCCACTGTCATCATTGCCAACACCAATTTCTGTCTCACCACAAAGCATTCCTTCCGATTCTTCACCACGAATTTTTGATTTTTTAATTGTAAAAACACTATCTCCATCGTAGAGTTTTGTGCCTATGGTAGCCACAATCACTTTTTGTCCTGTTGTAACATTAGGCGCACCACATACTATTTTTAAAATACTGTCACCCCCAATTGTTACGGTGGTTAAATGTAGGTGATCGGAGTTTGGGTGATTGGAGCAGCTAAGCACCTCGCCAACAAACAATCCTTCTAAGCCTCCTTTTATTGTTTGCACGGCAGTCACAGCGCCAACTTCTAAACCTATATTTGTTAGTGTTTTAGCTACTTCCTCCGCAGGTAGTTCGCAATTGATGTATTGTTTTAACCAGTTGTATGAAATGTTCATGAAATAATAGTTAATTGGTTGTGTAATTTGTTTTTTTAACGAACCCCAAAGGTAATAAAAGTAGCTAAAAATATCATACTATGATAGTAAATAGTCCGGTTGATTTTTGGCAAACTCAAGAATGTTATTTTACAAATGAAGAAGAAAATCGATGAATTATGTATTTTTTTACTATTTATAGGGTGAATTGTGTTAAAAAGTTAATGTTGATTTGAAAAATATTACAAAATGCTATTAATTTATACTCCACTATTGTAAATGTGAAATGAAAAATCTATTTTTGTAGTAATTATGTTATGTTTTATTTAAAAATTAGGCTATGTGTGGATTTGTAGGCATATTTGATTTAAAACAAAGTCCGGAGGATTTGCGACTTCCGGTGCTTAAGATGTCGAAAAAGATTCGTCATCGCGGACCGGACTGGTCGGGTATTTATTGTGGGGAAAAAGCCATTTTAGCACACGAAAGACTATCAATTGTAGATGTTGAGTCTGGCTCACAACCGCTTTATAGTAAGGATAAAAAATTAGTGTTGGCCGTTAATGGCGAAATATATAACCATCAGGAAATTCGAAATCGGATGGAGGATAGCTATGAATTTCTTACTAAATCTGATTGTGAAGTAATTTTGGCGTTGTATAAAGAAAAAGGTGTTAACTTTTTGGAAGATATCAGTGGTATTTTTGCTTTTGCTCTTTATGATATTGAAAAAGACTTGTTCTTGATAGGGCGCGATCATATGGGTATCATTCCTTTGTATATTGGATGGGATGCTTTAGGGCAGTTTTTTGTTGCCTCGGAGTTAAAAGCGTTAGAAGGTACTTGCGAAAAAATTGAACCGTTTTTACCCGGACATTACTGGTCGAGTGATACCGGTGTGATGACTGAATGGTATAAACGAGATTGGATGGAATACGATGCGGTGAAAGGGAATGAAAGTGATATAGAGACCTTGCGTATTGCCTTGGAAGATGCTGTTGAAAGGCAGTTAATGTCTGATGTTCCCTATGGTGTATTGCTATCGGGTGGTTTAGATTCTTCCATAATTTCTGCTGTAGCTAAAAAATTTGCGAATAGGCGGATAGAATCCGGTAATACAACAGAGGCTTGGTGGCCTCAATTGCATTCGTTTGCTGTTGGCTTGGTTGGTTCACCCGATTTAAAAGCGGCTCGTAAAGTAGCCGATTATATTGGGTCGGTACACCACGAAATACATTTTACAATAGAAGAGGGCTTGGATGCCGTTAGTGATGTGATTTATCATTTGGAAACCTATGATGTTACTACCGTAAGGGCTTCAACTCCAATGTATTTAATGGCTAGAGTGATAAAATCGATGGGGGTTAAGATGGTCCTCTCGGGCGAGGGTGCTGATGAAATTTTTGGTGGTTATTTGTATTTTCATAAGGCACCAACAGCGCAAGCTTTTCATGAAGAAACGGTTAGAAAATTATCGAAATTACATACCTATGATTGTTTGCGTGCTAATAAATCCTTAGCTGCTTGGGGAGTGGAGGGTCGAGTTCCATTTT
Source organism: Paludibacter jiangxiensis (assembly GCA_945897785.1). Classification (GTDB taxonomy): domain Bacteria; phylum Bacteroidota; class Bacteroidia; order Bacteroidales; family Paludibacteraceae; genus JAFGVL01. The sequence continues at coordinate 66,588 of CAMDGD010000003.1, read as the reverse complement.
TAGATAAAGAATTTATGGATGTGGCTATGCGGTTAAATCCAAAAGACAAGATGTGTGTGGGTGGGCGTATGGAGAAATGGATTTTACGAAAAGCATTCGAGTCGTATCTGCCTGAATCTGTTGCTTGGCGACAAAAAGAGCAGTTTTCTGATGGCGTTGGTTATAGTTGGATTGATACCTTAAAAGAAGTTGCCGAGAAACGGGTGAGTGATGCTGATATGGCTATGGCAGCAAGTGTTTATCCGATAAATACTCCGTTAACTAAAGAGGCATACATGTACCGTTCGTTTTTTGCCGACCATTTTCCTAGCGAAACGGCTTGCAAAACTGTGCCTTACGAAAAATCAGTAGCTTGTAGTACGGCTATTGCCTTAGAGTGGGATGAGGAATTTAAGAAAATGGCCGATCCTTCGGGAAGGGCTGTGAAATCAGTGCATACCGATAGTTATAAATAAAGGCTAGAAAGCAGAAGTCTTACTGTAGATATATAAAGTCGAAAGTTTTTGTTCCGCATAGCTTGCGGGCATTTACTTTCGACTTTTTTCTTTATTTCAATATCGTTTTCTTTTTTTTAAATATTATCTGTTTCTATTTAGTTAAGTTATCTACTGTAATAACCCTAAATGTGTTCATATTTATAGTAATTTCAATATTTCGTTCTTGATTTTTTACATATACATTCTTTCCCGCTTTGTGAAACTGTAATTCATCGGTTTCCTTAATAATGTTATAAATCATTTTTTCAATCTCGTCGTTGGAAAGCTCTGTATTTAGCTTTTTGTTAATCCTGCTATACACCAGTTTAGTGTAGCAAATGGTATTTAAAATTTCTTTTTTTAGGTTGTTCATTTTTAGCTAATCCTCATTTTTTTAAAAAACTCAAGACTTTACTAATAGCTTTTAATCATCTTAACTGCCAGAAGGAGGGATGCTGAAAAATCGCAAGGTCTTGCTAACTTCCCTTAATAGGCTTATTAGAGTAAAGTCCTTTTTTCGATGAAAGAAAGTGTTATCTCAGGTTTTTCTTATAAAACCATATGTAGGTAATCAAAAAACCTTTATATTTGAATGAAAATTGAATGTTCAATTTGTTGTAAATGAAAGGAATGTGCTTAAAGTTATGACAAAATTACACAAAAAACAATCAAAGAGTAACTAGTTGTATGAATAAATTGAATGTAGATTTACTTCCTATTATTGAGAGAGGGTGGTGCGACTATAATCCTAAGCGGAAAATTCGTAAAATTGAAGATCTTAGTGTTAATGTTTCTACCAATAAAGTGTTTCGTATTACATTTATTGATAAGTCGTTTGTATTTGTTAAGGTTTCAAATTTTGGAAAATTTGAGAATTTTAAAGAAGACCATCAGATAATAAATGTGTTGGCCAATAACTTAGAACGACCATATGATCATTTTCTTTCTAGTTCTCTAGTAAAAGGGAATCAATTGTATTTATATCGTCATGAAGATGAATACCTTGATGTATGGATGGTTTTTTACCGGGCTGTTCGTGTTAAAAATCTCCTTCCTAAAAAAATTTCCGATGAACAGATTACTGTTTTGGGTCGGGAACTGGCTAGGTTTCATAAGATATGTGACGAGATGACACCTGTTTTACCGCAGTCTTCAAAAAATCTTTTTAATGATATTCATAAATTATTGCGTCGTTTAGAAAACCCCGAGACTAACCAATGGCTAAAAGGGTATAATGTCTTGATTAAAGAGCATTGTTATAAGTTTATTGAAAATGCAACCAATCTTGGGTATGGTGAGTTTACCAAAATTCCTGTTTTTGTAGATTGGAATATCGGAAATTTTTCTGTGCGTGAAAACAATAGTTTCTTTTCTCGTTGGGATTATGATTGGTTTCGTATGAGTTCTCGTGTGTTAGATTTTTATTCTTTTAGTCGGGTGTGTTCGTTTATTGGAGATAAAACGGACTTTTCTTATACTTTTTCTCAGTTAAATGAACCTCGTTTTATGTGTTTTTTAAAGGAGTATCATAAAGTGTTTCCCTTAACTCGTAATGAGGTGTTGTTTATTAAAGAAGCGTATCGATTTTTTATTTTAAATTATGTGATTAGCAATGGTCGATATTTTTTTACCAAGTCAATTTGTGATAATCTTCAACAGGAGGCTTTTGTAAGTCATTTGCCAAATTTAGATAAGGATTTTGACGGGGAAAGTATGCTGCTTTTGTTAGGTTTGTGATATTATTTAGAACAAATTGTCTAGTAAATGTGTTAAAAAAGAGAAAATGCATAGGAAAAGTGCTTATTTTCATGTTTTTTGTTTATTTATATTAAATATGCTGTGACAAATAGATAGCGAAAGCTTAAAAAAACTACCATAATTCACTAATAATTATTATATATGTGTTTAAATGTAACTGTAAATGCTATAATTATGTGCAAAATATAATTTATTTTCATATTTTCTTGACAAATTGTATTTTATTTCAGATATTTGCACTTACAAAATAGAAACAATATTATTCATGTTAAAATAATTATTCTTAATTTATTATGAGCAAAACAAAATTAGAGTACATCTGGCTCGACGGTAGTGAGCCAACTCAAGGTTTAAGAAGCAAAACTCGTATCAAAGAAAATTTTAGTGGAAAATTAGAAGATTGTCCGATGTGGTCTTTTGATGGATCTTCTACTAATCAGGCTAAAGGTGGGTCTTCTGACTTGTTGTTAAAACCTGTTTTTATTTGTCCTGATCCTGATCGCAAAGATGCATATTTAGTTATGACTGAAGTTTTAAATCCAGATGGAACAGCACATGTTACTAATCATCGTGCAACAATTGATGATGATGATAATGACTTCTGGTTTGGATACGAACAAGAGTACTTTTTATATGATATAGAAACAAGAATGCCTTTAGGTTTTCCAAAAGGTGGTTTCCCTGATCGTCCACAAGGGCCTTACTATTGTTCGGTAGGAGCTCGTAATGCTTTTGGAAGAGAAATTGTTGAAGAGCATTTTGATCTTTGTTTAGAGGCGGGGTTAAATATTGAAGGTATTAATGCAGAAGTAGCTACCGGTCAATGGGAGTATCAGATTTTTTCTAAAGGAGCAAAATTGGGCGGTGACGAAATATGGGTGTCTCGTTTCTTGTTAGAAAGAACTTGTGAAAAATACGGCGTTTATGTAGAATGGCATCCAAAACCTCTTGGAGATACAGATTGGAATGGTTCTGGAATGCACGCAAATTTCTCTAATAGTAAAATGAGAAATAGTGGAGATAAGAAAGTGTTTGATGCTATTTGCGAAGAATTTGGCAAACATGTAAGCGAACATATGTCTGTTTATGGTGCATACAACGAACAACGATTAACTGGTAAACACGAAACAGCATCAATCCATGACTTTTCATGGGGTGTGTCTGACCGTGGTGCTTCTATCCGTATTCCTGTAGGTACTGTAGAAGATGGATGGAAAGGTCGTTTGGAAGATCGTCGTCCAGCGTCTAATGGTTGTCCTTATCAAATTGGAGCTGTTATTGTAAAAACAACTAAAAAATCAGGACAAGTATAGTTCTTGATTTTTTAAGATAAAAAAACCCTTAACTTATTAGTTGAGGGTTTTTTGTTTGTTCGTCGATATCGTAAATTACACTGGTTGACTATAAGCAAAATATTTTGTCTTTTCCCTTCCATTTACTACCTTCACACAAATTATTTTCTAATCCATGTTGCCACATAAAACCTTGAAAATAAAAAAAAATCTTTTTTACGAAACCTCCCATTCTCCTTCGTTGGCAGATATGTATGGAGAAGGGTTGGTTGATAAGGTGATTGATTTTTGCTTTATTGCAAATCCGTATTATCCGGATAAGCGGCTTATAAAAAAATTACAGGAAAAGCTGCCTGTATTAATAAAGTCGTATCCGTCTAGTAATCCGATGATTTCAAAAAATCACTTAGCTGCAGTATTGCATGTGCCACCAGAAAGCTTGATTATTGGGAATGGCGCTACCGAATTAATAACCGTTATTAATAGCCATTTTGTTGATGATATTGCTATTCCGGTGCCAACCTTTAGTGAATACTTAGAGAAGCTACGGGAGCATAAAACAGTAAAACTTTATCAATTGCCTCCTGACGATAATTACAGGCTCGATTTAGACCATTATGCAGCTTGGATAAATGAACAGCAAATAAGTGCTGCGCTAATTATCAATCCTGGAAATCCAACGGGAGAGTTAAAGAGTCTTGATGAAATGCTTGCTTTTCTACATACAATGAAACATCTTAAAATGGTTGTTGTTGATGAGTCTTTTATAGATTTTGCAGGCAAGGAGATACCAAGTTTATTACCTCATATAAATGACTTTTCTAACTTGATAATTGTTAGAAGCATGAGTAAGCATTGTGGAGTTCCCGGTCTTCGTTTGGGATACTGTTGTTCGTCAAACAGTTTATTTATAGATCAATTGAAGCAATTTATTCCTATCTGGAATATTAATTCTGTAGCAGAATACTTCCTAACTCAGTTGCATAAAACGGATGCAAATTATCATAAGGCAAGGATGAAGGTGATTAGAGATGTAGAGATTTTGTATGCAAAATTAAAGGATATTCCGGGTTTTTATGTGTATAAATCGGGTACTAATTTTTTTCTGATAAAAACGTTGTGTGGATTAACTGCCGAAAAGCTTCAATATATCTTATTAGAGAAGTATGGGGCTTATGTTCGCGATTGTACAAATAAGGTTGGTATGGATCAATTTCATATTCGTGTGGCTTCGCAGGGCAAGATAAAAGATAAATTATTGGTTAACGCATTGAAAGATATTAGTAAAATGAATATGTAAAAAAGGTGCTGGGCTTTCAACTTTTTTCTATTCATAGTAAATGAAGCAAGCCAAGCATAGTTATTGGTGAGTCTTGCCGAATTAGTTGTGAGCAAATAAATATATATATATATTATCAGATGAAAAAAGTGCTTATTGTTTCACGTAGATTATTGCGGAAAAACAAACCAATTAACTGGGTGTCTGAAATTTATTTAGAACTGCTGGCTAAGCAGCAAATAATGCCAATTATTGTTCCGATAGCAGAGGCTACTAAAACAATATTGGATGAATATTTAAAAGAGTATGACGGCTTATTGATGATGGAGGGGGGAGATATTGATCCAATGTATTATGGAGAAAACTATAATACTGATTTATTAGACGAGTATGATGCTTTAAAAGATGAGATAGAAGTTGCTTGTTTACAAGATGCTTTAGAGAACAATAAAGCTGTTTTAGGCTTTTGTCGTGGTATGCAATTGATAAATTCATTACACGGAGGAACGATTTACAAAGATGTACACGAAGCTAATGAAGGAAAAGTAGTGCATCTTGATTATCAAAACTACGATGCGCATCGACATGTTATATCCATTATAGAGAATACACCCTTGTCTGTTTGGTATGGGAAGTCAAGTTTAACAGTAAACAGTTATCACCATCAAGGTATTAAGGTGTTAGGTAATAATCTTAAACCTATGGCTGTGGCTGATGATGGATTAATAGAGGCAATTTATAATCCAAATAAAAAATTTGTATTTGGTTTGCAGTTTCATCCAGAACGAATGTTGGATGAGCATGTTGGTAATTATAAAGTTTTTGAAGCATTTGGTAATGCAATTTGTAAATGAAGTTTGTAAGTATCTTTATTTTAGTTTATTAACTATTTATTTTTTTTAAAATGGACATTTGTTTATTCAAAGAGCTTTCGAGAAAATATAAGGTTATTTTTTTCGATTCGTATGGAGTGCTTCGCAATTACAAAGGAATATATTCTGGGGTAAGAGAGATGTTACAATCTTTAGAACAAGATGGTATAGATTATTATATTTTAACTAACGATGCGTCTCGTAGTCCTCAGTTGCTTGCCGATAGCTTTCTTAGTAGAGGTGTTCCTGAAATTACTAAGGATAAAATAATTTCTTCGGGAATGATTGCCATGGATTATATTGCGAATAAAGTCAATGCAGGCACTGTAGTATATCTTGGAACGGAACAATCGGCGCATTATGTAGCGTCTATTGGTTTAAATACGATTTCAATCTCTGATTTAGATTTAGATAATATTGATGATGTAAGTTCTTTAGTGTTTTTGGATGACGAGGGTTTTGATTGGAATAAGGACCTTTCGAAAACGGTAAATTTGTTGCGAAAAAAAAGTGTACCTGTTATTGTTGCTAACTTGGATGCTACTTATCCTGTTAATAAAGAAGATGTTAGTATTGCTATAGGAGGTATAGCTCAGTTGGTAGAGAAAATGGTAAAGAAAACTTTTATGCGTTTTGGTAAGCCAGATTCTCAGATGTTCAATTTTGCATATAATTATATTCTCAGCAAGAATACGGTTACAAAACGAGAGATATTGATGGTTGGTGACACATTAAAAACAGACATCATTGGTGGAAATAAATTTGGTATTGATACTTGTTTGGTTTTGTCTGGTAATGTGCAAGCTAGAAAGGTGGAATTGAATATTGCAGCAAGTGGAATTATTCCTGATTTTATTTGTGAATCAGTAATGACATAAAGGAGGTAAGAGTTTTTTAACAGTACTAAAAAAGGGGTTTTCCAATAATTTATTGGAGAACCCCTTTTTTAATAGGACTCTGTTATTTATTTAGTTAAAAATGTATCAATTTGAGTCGATGCGTTTCTGCCCGAATCGATGGCGCGTACAACTAAACTTGCTCCTGTGGCAGCATCACCGGCAGCAAAAACTTTTGCAACTGAAGTCTGAAAAGTTTTTGGGTCAATTTTTACATTTCCACGAGCATCTTTTTCTAATCCTAATTCGTTTACTAATCCGTCATGAATAGGGTTAATAAAGCCCATTGCCAAGGTAACTAATTCTGCTTTTATAATTTCGGGTTTACCTACCTCTTTCATTTTAAATTGACCGGTTTTATCTTTTTCCCAAGCAACTTCAACTACCTCAACTCCCGATAGTTTTCCGTCTTTGTTTGCAATGAATTTCTTTGTAGCCATGCTCCAGCGACGATTACATCCTTCTTTATGAGAACTAGAAGTTCGTAACGTATTTGGCCAGTAGGGCCAAGGGGTTTCATCATTTTTGCCTTCGGGAGGTTTTGGGAGTATTTCTATTTGTGTTACACTATTAGCACCTTGTCGAATAGAAGTTCCCACACAATCAGATCCTGTATCTCCTCCTCCAATAACTAATACATTTTTTCCTTTAGCTGAAATTTTTGTTTCTTCGGTTATTTCTTCACCACGATTTAACTGGTTCTGTTGGGTTAAAAAATCCATAGCAAAATGAATTCCGGCTATTTGGCGTCCTTCTATAGGTAAATCGCGTGGAACTTGAGCTCCAATAGCAATAAGAACAGCATCGAATTTATTTAAAATTTCAGCCCCACGAATATCTTTTCCTACTTCGGTGTTTGTTTTGAATTCGATACCTTCTGCTTTAAATATTTCTAATCGACGATCAATTACTGATTTGTTTAATTTAAAATCAGGGATACCATAGCGAAGTAAACCTCCCAATGCATTTTCTTTCTCGAATAGGGTTACGGTATATCCCTTTTTATTTAATTGATTTGCTGCAGCCAAACCAGCAGGGCCGCTACCAATAACAGCAACAGTTTTACCATTGCGGGTTTTTGGCGGGGTTGGTTTTATGTAACCATGTTCAAATGCATGTTCAATAATGGCTGCTTCGTTTTCGCGAATGGTTACGCTATTGTCATCAAGATTCAATACGCAAGCTTTCTCGCATGGAGCAGGACATATGCGACCGGTAAACTCAGGAAAATCGTTTGTTGATTGTAAACAATCAACGGCCTCTTTCCATTTCCCTTTGAATAATAAATCTTGCCATTCAGGCATTTTATTACTTACAGGACAAGCCCAATGACAGAAGGGAACACCACAGTCCATACAACGAGCGGCTTGTAGTTTTCTATCTTCTGAGTTCAATGTTTGTTCCACTTCTCCAAAGTCGGCTATCCGTTCATGAATAGGACGGTAACCAGCTTCTTTTTTTTCTATAGTTAAAAAACCTTTTGGATTTCCCATGATTGTAAGTTTTCAATTAAAAATATACTAGTGCGTTGTTCTAAAAGTTATTAATTTTTAGTGTTACACTTAATTAATAGTCTCTGTTTACTTGAGCAATTTTTTTATTTATTGCATCCATCTTTTCAGCATGAAGCACTTTTTTATACTCGATTGGTACTACTTTGATAAATTGATCGACATAATTCTCCCAGCTGTCTAATAGCATCTTAGCAAGAGGGCTTTGTGTGTATTTGTAATGTTCGGTTATTAGTTCTTTTAACTCACGATTATCGCTCATGTCTTCAATTAAAGATAATTCAACCATTTCCATGTTGCAGAAATAATCAAAATCGCCGTTTACATTCCAAACATAAGCCACACCTCCACTCATACCAGCCGCAAAATTTCTTCCGGTAGAACCAAGAACAACCGTACGACCGCCTGTCATGTATTCGCAACAATGGTCACCAACTCCTTCAACAACTGCTACTCCTCCCGAGTTACGTACGCAAAATCGTTCTCCAGCACGACCATTTATAAAAACTTGACCACTCGTTGCACCATAAAGAAGTGTGTTTCCTACAATAATATTGTTTTCCGGTTTAAAGTCGTATCCTATTGGAGGAACAACGGTAATTTTTCCACCAGATAATCCTTTTCCTAAATAGTCGTTTGCATCTCCTTCTAAACGAAAGCTAATTCCCTTAGCTAAAAAAGCTCCGAAGCTTTGACCAGCCGAACCTTTAAAAGAACATTTTATCGTATCTTCCGGTAAGCCGGCGTATCCATAGCGCAACGCAATCTCTCCAGATAACATAGCTCCAACTGTTCGGTCGGTGTTTTTTATGTCGCGGTTTAAAGAAACGGACAAGCCATTTTCAATAGCAACTTTGGCTTCTTCAATTAAACTTCTGTCAATTACATCGTCAATACGGTGTAATTGTTTTTTTACATTTCTCAGCGCATTTTTCTTTGCTTCTGCAGGGATAAATAATAATTTTGAAAAGTCTAGTTTTTTAACTTTTTCATTATACCCTTCTGGAATATATTCGATTAAGTCGGTACGGCCAATAATTTCATCAAGGTTTTTATACCCTAACGCAGCTAAATGTTCACGAACTTCTTCTGCTAAAAACGTGAAGTAGTTGATTAAGTATTCGTAGCGACCAATAAACCTTTTTCTTAATTCAGGGTCTTGAGTTGCTACTCCACGTGGACAAGTATTTACATGGCATTTACGCATCATGACACATCCTAAAACGATTAATGCCGATGTAGCAAAACCATATTCTTCAGCTCCCATAAGGGCAGAAATAATGATGTCTTTGCCAGTTTTAAGCTGACCATCTGCTTGTAAACGAACTTGACCACGCAGGTTGTTCATAACTAATGTTTGTTGGGTTTCTGCTAACCCAATTTCTAACGGAAGCCCTGCATGTTTAATTGAACTTGACGGACTAGCTCCAGTACCCCCTTCGCATCCGGAGATAAGAATCATATCTGCTTTTGCTTTTGCTACTCCAGCGGCTACTGTTCCAACACCACTTTCGGAAACTAATTTAACCGTAACCCGAGCTTTGGGATTGACATTTTTTAAATCAAAAATCAATTGTGCTAAGTCTTCTATAGAATAAATATCGTGATGGGGTGGTGGAGAAATTAATGAAATTCCTGGAATTGAGTGACGGGTTTTTGCAATAATCTCATCTACTTTATATCCGGGTAACTGACCTCCTTCACCTGGTTTTGCTCCTTGTGCAATTTTTATTTGTAATTCATCGGCATTTACTAAATATTCAGTTGTAACACCAAAACGACCAGATGCCACTTGTTTTATGGCTGAGCGAGCACTTGTCCCGTCAGGGCGTTTTTTGAATCGTTCAGGGTCTTCTCCTCCTTCTCCTGTGTTAGATTTCCCTCCTAGCTTATTCATGGCAATAGCCATTGCTTCATGAGCATCAGCACTGATAGAACCGTATGACATTGCTCCAGTAACAAATCTTTTTGTTATTTCACTTACGGGTTCTACTTCAGAAATGTTAATAGGATTTCGTTTGTAATCTAGGAAATCACGAAGGAAAATCTTCCCGGGGTTTTCATCTACCAATTTAGAGAATTCTTTAAAAATTTGGTAGTTGCCTGTTTTGGTTGCAATTTGTAGTTTAGCAATTACTTCAGGACTCCAAGAGTGTTTCTCTCCGGTTTTTCGGAAATTATAAATACCATTATTTTCAGTTAACGCATCAGGTAATTCTTCAGAAAAGAATCCTTTTTTGTGATTTTTGATTACATCATTTGCAATGTCACTTAAATCAGCACCTTCAATTTTAGATGTGGTGCCCTTGAAATATTTACTTAAAATGCTTGAGTTTAGGCCGACAGCTTCGAAAATCTGAGCTCCTCTGTAAGACCGTAAAGTAGAAATCCCCATTTTAGATAAAACTTTTAATAAGCCTTTATTAATAGCTTTTATGAAATGCTTCTCTGCTGTATCAAAGTCTAAATTCAGGTTATTTTTTGCAATTTGATTTTCTATTATTGAAAATGCTAAATAGGGATTTATAACATTTGCTCCGTACCCAAATAATAAAGCAAAGTGCATAATTTCCCGTGGTTCTCCAGATTCTACCACTAAATCTATTTGCATTCTTTTCCTTTTATCAATTAGATAGTGGTGTACTGCAGAAACGGCTAATAAAGATGGGATAGGAGCCATGTCTTTATTTACATTTTTATCACTTAAAACGATGTAGTTTTTGCCAGCATCAACAGCCTTCTCTGCTTGCAAACATAATTCTTTTAAGGATTTTTCCATGCCATCTTTACCATCTTTGACAGGAAAAACCATAGGCAATACTTCTGTAGTAAAGCCTTTATATCTGAGGTTAATTATAAGATCAAACTCCTTATTTGTTATAACAGGATTTTTTGTTTTAACAACTTTACAATGTTCGGGTATGGCATCTAGCATGTTTTTATGCAAAGAACCAATATATCCGGTTAATGACATCACTAATTCTTCACGAATTGGGTCAATAGGTGGATTTGTTACTTGAGCAAAGAGCTGGCGGAAATAGTTAAAAAGCAACTGTGGTTTATCAGAGAAAACCGCAAGAGAAGCATCGTTTCCCATAGAATTTGTTGGTTCTTGCCCGTCTTTTGCCATGGGTAAAATCAACACTTCGGCATCTTCTTTAGAATAACCAAATGTTTGCAACATTGAATGGTAGTTAGATATTCCATTCTTTACAGACCTACCGGATGATATATTGCTAATATCAATACGGTTATCATTCAACCATTCTTTATAAGGAAAAGCTTTTGCAAGATTTTTCTTAAGCTCAGGGTCGTACATTACTTGTCCGGTTTCTGTATCTACCATCAACATTTTACCCGGACTTAAACGGCCTTTTTCTTTAATGTTATTTATATCAATATTTTGCACTCCGGTTTCAGAAGCTACAATCATGATATCGTCTTTTGTAATTAGATAACGAGCCGGACGCAAGCCATTCCGGTCTAAAGTTCCTCCACAGTAACGACCATCTGTAAACAACAAAGTTGCCGGTCCGTCCCATGGTTCCATAAAGATACTGTGGTATTCGTAGAAAGCTTTTAAATCACTGGATATTGGATTTTTGTCGTTCCAGCTTTCAGGAACCATCATAGCAATAGCATGAGGTAATGATTTTCCTGACATTACCAAAAATTCTAAGGCATTGTCAAAAGATGCCGAGTCACTCATTTCTGGTTGTATAATTGGGAAAATTTCCTTTAGGTCACCCAGTTGCTCTGATTTTAATACGCTTTCTCGGGCTTCCATCCAAAAGCGGTTTCCTTTGATGGTGTTAATTTCTCCATTATGCCCCAATAATCTAAAAGGTTGAGCCAATGGCCATGTAGGCATAGTGTTGGTGCTGAAACGAGAATGAACCAATGCGATGGCACTAGTTAAGCGACTGTCTGTTAAGTCTGGGAAATAATGTCTTAATTGTTCGGAAGTAAGCATTCCTTTGTACACTATTCTTTGTGTAGAAAGACTTACAATATAAAAACTATTCTTCTCTGATATAGTTGATTGAGTAACTGTTTTCTCTATTTTTTTGCGAACAAGATATAATTTTAGTTCTAATTGTTTTTGGTCAGAACCTCCCGTAACAAATATTTGTTTTATTTGAGGTTCGTTAGAGAGCGAAATTTCACCTAAAATATCGCTATTTACAGGCACGTCACGAACAGCTGTAAGCATTAATCCTTCAGCTTCAATTTTTTCACGCATAATTTTTATACACGCTTCTGCTTGGCTTTTTTGTTTTGGTAGAAAAACAAGTCCTGTTCCGTATAACCCTCTTTCTGGTACTGCAATACCTTGTAGTAGAATAAATTCGTGTGGAATTTGCAGCATTAATCCTGCACCATCACCAGTTTTGTTGTCGGCACTCTCCGCGCCACGGTGTTCCATATTTTCTAATACTTGCAATCCTCGCTCTACAATACTATGCGATCTTTTCCCGTTGATTTGTACAACTAAACCAACTCCACATGCGTCGTGTTCGTTCTCGGGATTATATAGTCCCTGAGCATTCCTTAAATACATAGATTAGCCCCCTATTTTTAGTTTTAATATTAAATAATTTTCAAGGTACAGTAACTCCCCACCAATCTCCTCTAAGTATTGTTAGAGGAGACCTTTTATACATATTGCATCACTGCAACTGTATAAGGTGGGGCATGTAGTTAGTAACAACTTTGAATCTTATGTAAGAAAAAAGCTCTTGTTGTTGATTTAAAATGTTGAGAAAACTACTGTACCTTTTTAAGTAAAGAAGACATAATCATTTTTGATAATGCATATGCATCATTGTAACTAAAAGAATTAGTTACATGGAATAAGACTGCAAGTTTTCAATATGTAAGAAAATGCCCCTGTACCACTATACAGCCACAAAGATAAAAAAAAGTGTTCATTTTTAAATAAAAAAGATAGCAAAAAGATTGTTTAAATTTATTAATACGACAAAAAGTAAATTTTTTATGTGTTATTTGCGAAAAGTGATATGGTATAGGCGCTGTTTTTCTGTTTTTTTTTAGTTTTTGTAAATAGACTAATGCAGATTTACTATACAAACAATGTAAAATAATGCAATATTTTTTTAGTAACTTCTGTCAAATTTTATCGGATGAACAGATGGTTTTTGTGTTTTTGGATTTAGCCATATACTAAGTTTGCGCTTTATTACTAATGTGCTATTTATTATTTTGGCTATAAAAAAACAGTAGTAAACTAGTTTACTACTGTTAGGGAATTACGTATTTTATATAACCCTGAATTATTATTTCAGGATAAAATATAGTGTCTGTTTAATCAAAGACGGTATATGCTGTTTCGTGGTGCATGGTTTCATCTAGACCCACAGCTTCATCTTTATCGCTTGCTCGTACACCTATAAATTTATCGGTAATTTTAAATAAGATGAAGGTCATGATGGCGGAATAAGCTGCTACTGCTAAAACGGATAATATTTGTATGCCTACCTGATTCCAGTTTCCGTAAAATGCTCCGCTATATGATTCTTGTATGCTTGGGTTGGCTAAAAAACCAACGGCTAAAGCTCCAACAACTCCACCAATACCGTGTACTCCAAATGCATCGAGCGAATCGTCGTATCCAAGTTTTGGTTTAATTGTAGCAACCATAAAGAAACACACTAAGGATACTAGAATTCCTATGGCTAAAGCACCGGTTACATCAACAAATCCGGCGGCCGGAGTAATGGCTACTAATCCACCAACGGCTCCGGTTGAAATTCCTACCAGGGTTGGTTTCTTTCCAACAATCCAATCAAGTATTGCCCAAACAAAGGCTGCGCTGGCAGCTGCAATATGCGTTACCATTAAGGCATTTGCTGCTAATCCATCTGCCGCTAAACCGCTACCTGCATTAAAGCCAAACCAGCCTACCCAAAGTAACGCCGCGCCAATAGCTACAAACGGAATATTGTGTGGAGGTAGCGCATGTCCTTTATAATCTCTTCTTTTGCCCAACATAATGGCAATTACTAAGGCGGCAATACCTGCGTTTATGTGAACAACGGCTCCGCCGGCAAAATCGAGTGCTCCTAATGCTAATAACCAACCGTCGGCCGACCATACCCAATGTGCAACAGGGTTGTAAACTATTATTGCCCACAAAATGCTAAGCACTAAAAAGCCTTTGAATTTGATTCTTTCGGCAAAAGCACCAATAATTAATGCCGGAGTAATAACGGCAAACATACATTGAAACATGATAAAGATAATGTGGGGAATAGTGCCAATATCACTACCATCAGCAGCTAATTGTGAGTTGGAAATAAAATAAGGACTCAAATCATTGATGCCGATGCCTTTTAAAAACGCCCAATCAAATCCACCAATAAATGGCCTTAATGCTTCAATTGAGTTGGTTCCAAAAGCGTTGCTGTATCCAAATACTACCCATTGAACACTAATAGCGGCAACCAAGATAAATACTTGCATAAATACGCTAAGAATATTTTTTCTACGAACCAATCCGCCGTAAAACAAGGCTAGTCCCGGAATAGACATCATAAGTACAAAGGCAATGGCTACAATCATCCAAGCGGTATCTCCTGTGTTGATTGTAGGGGTGACAGTTGTTTCTGTAGCAAGAGCCGGTAAGCTGAAAAAGCTTAATAAGGCAAGGAGTGATATGATATATTTTTTCATGATTTTTCGATTTTTCTTTTAAAAGGGTTATTTTATATAAAGCGCTTCCGGTCCTTCATCTGCATTGCGTATGCGGTAGGAGTTTTCTATATCCGACACAAAAACTTTCCCGTCGCCGGCTTCTCCTGTTCGTGCTGCATTCATAATGGCTTTGATTGTTTTTTCTGCATTCTGATCGCGTACAACAACGGAGAGCATACGCCGTTGAATATAGCTAGATTGAAAAACTTGTCCCCGTACGATCTGATCTTCTGTACTTCTTCCTAATCCGGTAATGTCCCAGTAGGAAAACCATTGAATATCCACATCGTAAAGCGCTTGCTTTACCTCTTCGAACTTAGATACTCGAATAACTGCTTCGATTTTTTTCATTTGATCTTTGATTTTTATGGTTTGTAATAGATGTGTTTTTTTTAATACGCTACAAAAATAAGCATAGTGTTTAAAAAAACAAAATATATACATCAAAATAATAGTAAAATCATTATAAATATAACATAAAGTAATTAAAATTGATTTTTAAATGACAAAAATAATAATATTAAGACAAAAGAAGTGTATAATATAAAACTTGTCTTTTGTTTTTACTCTTTGTTCTTTGATCTATTGTCCAGGTATCTATTCTGGATATAAAAAAGGGGATGGTTGCCATGCAACCATCCCCTTAATAAAAGGATTATAAGATCTGTGATTAATTGAAAGCAGTTTCTCCGTGTTCGTAAACATCCAAGCCTTCTTCTTCAATTACTTTAGATACGCGAAGTATGCCTGCTTTTTTCAATATGAAAAATAGTATTAAACCGGTACCAAAAGCCCAAGCAAAGAAAGCAAGTACACCAATTGCTTGTACGCCAAGTAAATGAGCCCCATGTCCGTAGAATAATCCTTCAGATGTAGAGAATAAACCTACAGCTAATGTTCCTAATGCACCACTTACACCGTGTACAGAGATAGCGCCTACAGGGTCATCTACTTTCAATATTTTATCAAAGAATTCAACTGCAAACGGTAATACAAAACCGGCTACAATACCAATGATAACTGCACCTTCAGGATCAACAGCATCACAACCGGCTGTGATTGCTACAAGACCGGCTAATGCACCGTTCAATGAAATCGATAATACAGGTCTCTTATAGCGGAACCAAGCTACGATCATTGCTGTAACGGCACCTGCTGCGGCAGCTAAGTTAGTTGTAACTGCAATGTGACCAATTGCTATAGCGTTGTCTGTTCCTGATGCAGCTAATTGAGAGCCGGGGTTGAAACCAAACCATCCAAACCAAAGAATAAACACACCTAAGGCTCCTAATAGTAAGTTGTGACCTGGAATTGCTTTTGCTTTTCCGTCTTTTCCGTATTTACCAATACGAGGGCCAATGATTGCAGCACCGGCTAAACCTACCCAGCCACCAACAGAGTGTACGATAGAAGAGCCTGCAAAATCATGAAATCCCATTTCCTTTAACCATCCGCCACCCCAAGTCCAATGACCGGAAATTGGATAGATAATAACCGAAATAATAACTGTGAAAATCAAGTAAGCTTTAAACTCAGTGCGTTCTGCCATTGCACCTGATACTATGGTTGCTGCAGTTGCACAGAATACGGTTTGGAAAAACAAATCGGCATATCCAGGATAGTTGTATCCTTCACCAAACGCAGTTAAAGCTTCGTTTCCTCCTGAAAATGGAGTGAAACTCCAACCATACATTATTCCAAAACCGATAAACCAATACAATAAGGATCCGATGGCAAAGTCCATTAAGTTTTTCATAAGAATGTTAGCTGTATTTTTTGATCGTGTAAAACCTGCTTCGACCAATGCAAATCCGGCTTGCATAAACATTACTAAGAATCCTGCTATTAATAGCCACATGGTATCTATACCTCTGACTACTTCTAAAATTTCTTGTGTCATTTTTGTGTATTTTTAGGTGGTAATTTACTTTTCAGTTTCTGCGTTATAAAGTGCTATATCGCCCGATTCTCCTGTTCTGATTCTAACGGCATCGTCAACAGGGATGATAAAAATTCGCCCGTCGCCTACTTCGCCTGTTTTGGCAGCACTCTCAATAGCTTTCACTGTTTTTTCTACATTTTTATCTCGAACAATAATGCTTACCAGTATTCGTTCGATATAACTTGTGTCGTAAGCCACGCCCCGATAAATGCGGCTTTGTTTTGCTTTACCTACGCCTCTTACTTCATAGTAAGAAAACCATTCGATGTCTATTTTGTCTAATGCTTCTCGTACATCGTCAAATTTGGTTTTTCGAATAATTGCATCAATTTTTTTCATGCGAATAATTTTTAAATTAATATGGATAAACTTTTTGTGTTAAGCTGTACTTTTTCTTGTCCGTCTCCGAAAGTGCTTCGAAGACGGATAAAGAAAAAGGGATATTTGATTATTTAGAAGGATGCAGCTACTACGATGTAGAACTGTTCTTTGTTTGGGTTTAGAATTGCTGATCCAGTGAATGGAATAGAAAATGAATCAGTGATTTTAATTTCTTTTGAAGTTGATATGCCTATGTTTACAATCTGGAAATCTTCGTCTCCAGCTAAAGTATGCCATCCGTTACCTCCACCTAAGGTGAAAGCAAATTTTCCAAAGTCATATGCCGCTTCAAAATACATGTCTCCACCCATTGATAAAGCACCTGCAGCTTCGTTAAGAATGTAATTGCCGCCTAATGATAAACCGCTAACTTCGTAGCCTAAGTTTACTTCAAATGCATGTGGGCTTGACAATGCATCTGTGTCAAAGAAACTTCCACCTGGGTAGTAATAATCAGTTAAACCAACTGAAAATCCCCCTAGAGAAACTGAAGCATAAAGGTCCATTTCCAATAATGTGGAATTGAAATCTGCAGAACCCCAAGCTCCTAATGTAAATGCACCTGCAGTCATTTCTACTGTAGGTTGGAATGCAGCACCTGAGATGTAGCTACCACGCCACACATAGGAACTAACTAAATCTGTTCCAGTAGAAAATTCTACGCCTGATTTTGTAGCAGTTGAGTCTGCTGTTTGAGCACTTGCGCCAAGACTAAATAATGTAAATAATAAGCCCAAAAGGACTCTCACTGTTGTCATTTTTAAAGTTTTCATAATCAATGTTTTTTTGATAGAATTAATAATAAATAATTAAATGAATAATATGAATAGAAACATTAGCAAATACTTGCATCCGGAATAAGTAAGTGGATAATGTTTTTTTCAGAAAAATCCGTATCTATTATACTTTAAAAATGCGAAAGACCTGTTGGGCTTATAAAAAAGCGTATTACTTATTGAATAGTGTTTTTAATCTATCCATAGCTTCTAGAGTAGCTTCTTTTTTGCCAAAGGCGGTGAGTCTAAAGTACCCTTCGCCACTAGGTCCGAAACCAACACCGGGAGTTCCTACTACATGTGCTTTTTGTAAAAGCAAGTCGAAGAAATCCCAAGAAGGCATGTTGTTGGGTGTTTTAAGCCAAATATAGGGAGCATTAATGCCTCCGTAAATTTCAAATCCCATGTTCAACAAACTTTCTCTGATGATTTTCGCATTCGTCATATAATAGTTTACAAGTTCGCTTACTTGTATTTTTCCCTCTTCGCTATAAACAGCTTCGGCTGCGCGTTGAATGATATATGGAACACCGTTAAATTTTGTTGTATGCCGTCTGTTCCATAATTTATTCAGTTGTACTTTCTCGCCTTTTTCAGTATAAGCTTCCAATTCTTTTGGAATGATAGTGTATGCGCATCGGGTTCCTGTAAAGCCTGCCGTTTTCGAAAAACTTCTAAACTCAATGGCTACTTTTTTGGCTCCTTCAATTTCGTAAATACTGTGCGGAACATCTGATTCGGAGATGTATGCTTCGTAAGCGGCATCGAATAAAATTAAACACTTGTTGCTTAGTGCATAATCTACCCAAACTTTTAGTTGTTCTTTTTTTAGCGTAGTACCTGTTGGGTTGTTTGGGTAACACAGGTAAATAATATCCGGTTTTTGTGCTGGTAAGGCCGGTATAAAATTGTTGTCGGCCGTACAAGGAATGTAAAGTATATCACTCCATTTTCCGGTTTTTTCTAAAAAATCACCTGCTCGACCTGCCATTGCATTGGTATCTACATATACAGGATAAACAGGGTCGGTAACCGCAACTTTGTTTTTTACGCTTAATATATCGCCAATATTTCCGGTGTCACTTTTGGAGCCGTCGCTCACAAATACTTCGTCGTTTTGTATGTTTAGCCCTCTCGGGTTTAAGTCATTCTCAATTATTTTATTTACCAAAAATTGATAGCCTTGTTCCGGACCGTATCCTTTAAATGTTTCTGCTTGGCTCATTTCATCAACGGCCTTGTGCAACGATTGAATTACAGCATCGGGTAGGGGACGGGTAACATCGCCAATTCCCATGCGAATAATAGTTGCGTCTGGGTTTGCTGTACTAAACTCGTTTACTCTGCGGGCAATTTCAGAAAATAGATAGTTGCCGGGTAATTTTAAATAATTTTCGTTTACTAATGCCATTTTTTTTGTTTATTATGGTTTTTATTAATAGTTACTCCTTACAGTCGTGATATTCGCTTTGCTGATATTAACTCCTTTGGTCGTGATATTGATTGTAATTATTATCGTGAGTGTTGCCAGCAAATATCTAACTCTATCGCGTAGTAAATAACTCAGTGTTTATTTCTCCTTCGAAAACTGTTTCGGCCGGTCCAGTCATAAAAACATGATTGGTTTTTTCATCCCACTCAATAGCTAAATTACCGCCTAAGAGTTGCAGTTGGGCTTTTCGTTCACTGTAGTTATTGAGTACAGCAGCTACTAAAGCGGCACATGCACCTGTTCCACAGGCTAGTGTTTCGCCCGTTCCGCGTTCCCATACGCGCATTTTTAAGGTATTACGATCCAGTATTTCAATGAACTCTGTGTTGGTGCGTTTTGGGAAAATGGGGTGGTTTTCAAATTTTGGCCCTATCTCAGGGAGGTTTAACCCGTCAATTGCTTTGGTGAAAATCACCGCATGTGGATTTCCCATCGACACACAAGTAATATGATGTTCCGTTTGATCAATGATTAAGGGTACTTTTACCGCTTTATCGCCTGCAACTTTTACTGGAATTTCAGTTGGTATAAGTATGGGTTCTCCCATATCTACTGTTACTTTATTTACCAACTTATTTTGGGTGTGTAATTGCAAAAATTTAATGCCGGCTCCGGTTTCAAGACTAAGTTCCGTCTTGTCTGTTAATCCTTTGTCGAACACAAATTTTCCTACACATCGGGATGCGTTTCCGCACATTTCAGCTTCTGTGCCATCAGCGTTAAACATCCTCATTCTAAAATCTGCTTTCGTTGATGGTAAAATAAGCACCAATCCGTCCGATCCTATTCCAAAATTCCGATTACTCAATTTTATGGCTAATTCCGAGGGGTTTTTTACTGACTCAGTAAATCCGTTTACATAAATGTAATCGTTCCCTGCACCATGCATTTTTGTAAAAAGTAAGGGGCGTTCCCCGTTGTTGTTTGTATCCATTGCAAATATATTATGTGTTTTTAAATTGGCAAAAAATATATCAAAATAATAGTGATTAATTTAAAAATATATCAAAATGTAAAACAAATATGTGAAATGTGTATCAAAATGATTTTTTATATATTTATTTTTTAATAGTTTCTGTAAGTTTACTTTCATTCTGAAAGCATTTTTTTTCTTTTGTATTCGCTTTGAATTAAAATTTCTGGCATTTTTTGATGTAAAATCATTGTTTAAACATATTTTAACACTTAAGTTGGTCGAAAATGTGTTTTAGAGCATAAAAATACTGCTTTTTGAGCAATTTGAAAAGCAAAGTTAGGTGCTTTTGGAAATATTAAAAATTTTGGCTTCTAAAATTTTGATATTAGTGTGTAGGCTTGTACCTTATTTGTACATTTGCATATTATAAACATGAACTTCAGAACAAAAATATCTATCGAAAAGGCTGCTGTTGAAGTAAGCTATGCGTCCCGAATATTGATGTTGGGCTCTTGTTTTACCGATAATATTGGTAAAAAATTGCAGCAAGCTAAGTTTAAGGTAGCTATTAATCCCTTTGGTATTCAGTATAATCCTTTATCAGTTGCTCAAGCACTGCAATATTTGGTGGAGAAAAAACAATTCGGTACAAGTGATTTGTTTCTACATCAAGATAGGTGGCATAGCTTTATGCATCACAGTAGTTTTTCTGCTTCTACGCCCGATGCTACTTTAACTGAGATAAATAGTAGGTTGTTTCTTGCTGCAGCATCATTGCCAAAAACAGATATTGTTTTTATTTCTTTCGGTACTGCTTGGGTGTACACACTTAAAGATAACGGTGCGGTTGTATCTAACTGTCATAAGTTGCCCGACAGTTTATTTATCCGTCGTCGATTAACGGTTGATGAAATTGTAAGTGCTTTTGTGCCGTTGCTACAAAAAGTAGAAAGCATAAACCCCAACATACAAGTGGTGTTTACGGTTAGTCCTATTCGGCATTGGAAAGATGGGGCTCATGAAAACAACTTGAGTAAATCCATTCTTTTGCTGGCTATAGAAGCGCTGCAAAAAACGATGAAAACCGTATCTTATTTTCCTGCGTATGAGTTATTGCTGGACGATTTGCGCGATTATCGGTTTTATACCGAAGATATGATGCACCCAAACTCCACGGCAATTGCGTATATTTGGGAGAAATTTGGGGATAGCTATTTTACAGGGAGCACCAAAGAGCTTGTTGGTGAAATGGAAAAGCTCACAAAAATGGAGCTGCATAGACCGTTTAATACAGAGAGTGAAGCCTATGAAATGTTTTGTGCGCAAATGGAACAAAAAAAAGCAGCTATAAAAAAGCGCTTCGTCGAATTCGATTTTGAGTTTTAATCAATACACTTAATTTTAGCCTATAAATTATGACAACACCTTCGAAACAAAAAAAAGAAAATCCTTTGTTGAGTATTCTATTTAATATCTTAGTTCCAATATTAATACTGAATAAACTCACAAAGCTTGATGAAATAGGGCCTGTTTATGCCTTGTTAATTGCGTTAGCATTTCCTTTAGGGTATGGTTTGTACGATTGGTTCTTGCGCAAAAAGAAAAATTTTATTTCAATACTGGGTTTTGCCGGTATCTTTTTAACCGGAATTATTGGTGTGTTTGAATTGCCTACCGCTTGGGTGGCCTATAAAGAGGCTAGTATTCCGTTTATTATAGGTGTGGCGGTATTGGTTACTATAAAAAGCCGACTTCCTTTGGTGAAAAGACTGTTGTATAGTCCGGAACTTATGGATGTAGAAAGAATTGATGCTATATTGATAGCAAAAAATGCCAACGAAAGTTTTGATAAGATTATGCGAAACTCATCTTATTTATTGGCTTTTTCCTTTTTCTTATCCGCTATATTAAATTTTGTTTTGGCCAAAATAATTATGCAAAGTCCTGCCGGAACTCCCAGCTTTAACGACGAATACAGTCGAATGTTAGGTCTAAGTTGGCCGGTAATTGTCGTTCCATCTATGGTGGTGATGGCTTTTATTTTATGGTATTTATTTGGCTCACTTACTAAACTTACCGGACTCAAATTTGAAGAAATGTTTAAAATTGAAGGGTAATAAACAGGACTTAGTTTTTTATCCTTAGTAACTAAATTTACGCTATATTCCAACAATGCAATATACCCTTCAACAAATTGCTCAAATTACCGGAGCCAAGTTAATTGGTAATGGCAATGCCCAAGTGCAATGGCTACTTACCGATAGTCGTGCGGTATCTTTTCCGGAAGATAGCTTGTTTGTAGCCCTGAAAACAGCACGAAACGATGGTCATAATTATATTGCCGAGCTGTATGCTTTACAGGTGCGTAATTTTTTGGTGCAACAAGTACCCGAGCATCTTGAAGAGGCCAATTATTTAGTTACAGATGATGCGCTAAAAGCCTTACAAGCTTTAGCAGCTTATCATCGTACCTTATTTACTGTTCCAATTATAGGTATTACCGGAAGCAACGGAAAAACCATTGTAAAAGAGTGGTTGTATCAGTTGTTGCACAAAACATATACGATTACCCGTTCGCCACGCAGTTATAATTCGCAAATAGGAGTGCCTCTTTCGGTGTGGGAACTGAATGCCCAAACGGAACTGGGTATTTTTGAAGCAGGTATTTCTTTACCTGGAGAGATGGAGAAGCTAACTGCTATTATTTCGCCTACAATTGGCATATTTACTCATTTAGGCGATGCGCATCAGGAAAATTTCACTTCCTTAAAAGAAAAGTGTAGTGAAAAGCTACGACTTTTTGCTAAGTCGGCGGTATTGATGTATTGTAAAGATGATAAATTAATTGATATTGCCGTGAAGCAAGCTGGTTTGTCGGCAACACTTTTTACCTGGGGAAAAAGTAAAGATGCTACTGTGCGGCTAGTAGATAAAACGGTTGCAAACGGCATAACGACAATTGCGTATACTGCTTCGAGCTTAGCTATTACTAGGCGTGAGCTTATTATTCCTTTTACCGACGAGGCTTCTGTGGAAAATGCCTTACATTGTTTATTGGTAATGCTTTATTTTCAGCTTGATGACAATGCCATTATGCAGGGAATAAATAGTTTGGAGTCAGTTCCCATGCGCCTAGAAGTGAAAAAAGGCATGAACAATTGTTTGCTAATAGATGATGCTTATAATTCTGATTTAGGTTCTTTGCGCATAGCACTAGATTTTCATGGTAGTGAGGCAAAAGCCAACGGGATGAAACGAACGGTTATTTTATCGGATATTTTGCAAAGCGGACAAACCGCAGATGCCTTGTATAAAACCGTAGCGGATTTGCTTTTGGCCAAAAAGCTGGATAAGCTCATTGCTATTGGTCCACAGCTTTTAACTCAACAAAGAGTTTTTACCTTAGCAGAACAATATTTTTTCAGTACTACCGAAGATTTTCTGCAAAGTGCTGCTATACGAACGATAAAAGATGAGGTGATTTTGTTGAAAGGATCGCGTCAGTTTGCGTTTGAGCAAATTACCGAACGACTCGAAGCAATAGCCCATCAAACTACATTAGAGGTAGATTTAAATGCGCTCATACATAATGTAAATTATTTTAAAGCGAAATTGCATCCCGATACCAAAATTATGAGTATGGTTAAGGCGTATGCATATGGTAGTGGCGATATTGAAGTGGCGCGTACCTTGCAATTCCACAATTGTGATTACTTGGCAGTTGCCGTTGCCGATGAAGGTGCCGATTTACGAAGGGAAGGTATTCATTTGCCCATAGTGGTGATGAATCCGGAGATTGGTGCATTAGGAAAAATAATTGACAATAGACTCGAACCGGAGATATATAGTTTTGGTTTGTTAACGGATTTTTTAAACGAAGCCCGAAAACAAGGTGTTAGTAATTATCCGGTGCATATTAAAATTGATACAGGGATGAACCGATTGGGTTTTTACCCCGAAGAGATACCTCGTTTAATTGAATTGCTGCAATCGCAACATCAGCTTTTAGTGCGTTCTGTATTTACGCATTTAGCTGGAGCCGATGAGGCTCAATTCGATTCCTTTACCGAAAAGCAATTGGTGCTTTATAAAATCGGATGTGCTTTATTTGATGCCGCTTTTTCATATAAAATAATGAAGCATGTGCTAAATTCTGCAGGTATCGAACGATTTCCTCAATATCAGTTTGATATGGTGCGATTGGGTATTGGGCATTATGGTGTAAGTGCGTTAAATCATGCTTTTTTGCAAGAGGTTTGTACGTTAAAAACTACCATTTTGCAAATTAAAACCGTTCCTGCTACCGAAACGGTGGGTTACGGACGAAAAGGGAAGTTGAATCGCTTAACAACGATTGCTACAATTCCTATTGGTTATGCTGATGGGTACGACCGAAAACTAAGCAATGGAGTGGGTAAGGTGTGGGTTAACGGACAGCTTGCGCCTATTCTTGGTAATGTTTGTATGGATATTTGTATGATAGATATTACTGGTATTTCAGCAAATGAAGGGGATACGGTCATTGTTTTCGGGAAAGAAAATTCAATCCATGAATTGGCAAAACAATTGGATACTATCCCTTATGAAATACTTACAGGAATATCGCGTAGGGTAAAAAGGATTTATTTTAAAGAGTAAGAAATGCTAATTAAAGATCAGATATTTATTTTTGCATCGCACGAAGCGTATCCGGATAAGGCTGTTGATTTGGCCTTAAAATTATCCAAAGGAGCCGAAAAACCGCTTTGTTTTTTATCGTATCTAGATAAAAAAGTGAAGGCAGATAAGGGCTTTATTGATAAAGTACATCAAGATTGGATTAGGAAAATGGAAGCAGATGCACCGTATGGTGTTTCTGCTCATGTATTGCCAAGCAAAGCCGCTTTTTATCCGTTTATGGAAAATGCCGAAGCTTCTATGCTGATTTTTCAACTCTCAGAGCATAAGGGATACAATAAGGTGCAGCCTTTTTTAACGTTAAGTCGTGAGTTGCGCATTCCCTATATTTTTACCAAACCATATTTTGAACCCATCAATTTATCTAAAGTGGTAATTCCGGTTACTTTTTTAATAGAAGATAGAGAAAAAGGGCCTTTTAGTAGTAGTTTTGGTCGTTTTTTTGGTTCGGAATTGTTGATGATGCCGGCAAACGACTACGGTAGCAGTGCCAAAAAAAATACGCAAGCGATTGTTACGTTGCTAGATAAATTTAAATTGCCGTATAGCTTTATTGAGGCTAAAAAGGATAGTTTTAAAGTTGAACTTGAAGCTACTTTGCGTTGTGAAGAGTTGCAAGCAGGGTTGGTACTTATATCAGCCTCTCGCTCATATGGCTTGGACGATATCCTTTTCGGACCAAAAGAACTGCATTGTATCAATGAAGCAGCAGTGCCGATAATGCTCATTAACCCCAGAGCTGATTTGTATGTGTTGTGTGGATAAATTCCGAGCCTTTTTATTATACTTCTTCAGCTGCGTCCAAATCTGTCAGACCCTCAGGTAATTGCATGTGAATTTCCTTTTTTTCTTTATCCATGCGTTCAATAAAATCATCTGTAGCCGGAATAAGTAAAGAGGTGTTTTTGTATTTAACAACAAAAAGGGTGTTGCTAGTACTTTCATCTATTTCGATTATTTCTCCTAATTTGCCAACCTTGTTATCGTGAACTGTAAACCCAATTAGCCCATTGCTGTTAGACGCATCATCTTCATATATAGTTACAAATTCTTGGTGTATATAAATGGTTTGATTGCTTAACGAACGGGCTATTGCATCACTATCAATTCCATCTAATTTAATTAAGGCAGTTAGGCTTCCTCTAGAACGGTATGATTCTACGAAAAATGGGACAAACAGTCCGTCTATTTCGAATATGTAATAGGGTGTTTCTTCTTGAATGACGTGATGCGATGAAAAATAAAAAGCCAGTTCGCCTTTTATGCCGTGTGGTTTACCCGTTTTTCCTACAGAAAGTATTTCTTCTTTTGTAATCATTGTAATGCTTTTTTGCCGCTTCAAAGATACTTCTTTCAGCTTGTATTACGAAAAATTGATGAAAAATCATTTTTGATATCAAAAGCTTGTTGTAATTTGATAAAATTAATTCTATCTTTGCAGCCCGCTTTTAGTTATAAAAAGCATTAATAATAACAAATTTAATTTTAAGTGTTTATGTTGAAAAACTATGAAACCGTTTTCATTTTAACTCCCGTTTTATCTGAAGCTCAGATGAAGGAGACGGTACAAAAATTCAAAGATCTCCTTATTCAAGAGGGTGCAGAGATCGTGAATGAAGAAAATTGGGGTATGAAAAAAATGGCGTATCCTATCGAAAAAAAATCAAGTGCGTTTTACTCCTTGCTTCAATTCAAAGCAGAACCGGTTGTAATAGAAAAGTTAGAACTGCAATACCGTCGTGATGAGCGCGTTATTCGTTTCTTAACCTTTGCAATGGATAAGTATTCGGTTGAGTATGCAACGAAAAGAATGAGTGTTAAATCAACTAAAGCAGTAGTAAAGGAGAACTAAATTATGGCAATAGCAAACAATTCTGAGATTCGTTATTTAACACCTCCTTCTGTTGAGGTGAAAAAGAAAAAATATTGTCGTTTCGAGAAAAGCGGTATTAAGTATATCGATTACAAAGACCCTGAGTTCTTGAAAAAATTCTTGAATGAGCAAGGTAAAATCCTTCCTCGTCGTCTTACCGGTACTTCGTTGAAGTTTCAACGCAAAGTTGCCCAGGCAGTTAAAAGAGCGCGTCATCTGGCGTTGCTTCCTTATGTAACCGATATGATGAAATAAAATAAGGAGGAAAAAATGGAAATTATATTAAAAGAAAATGTAGAGTTTGTTGGATATAAAGACGATGTTGTAACTGTAAAAGATGGTTATGCCCGTAACTTTTTAATTCCACAAAAGAAAGCTGTTTTAGCTACTTCATCAGCAAAAAAGATGTTGGCAGAAGATTTAAGACAACGGGCTCATAAGCTTGAGAAAATCAAAGCTGAGGCAGTTGCGTTGGCCGAGAAACTGACAGGATTAACCATTGCTTTAGGTGTAAAAGCTAGTACTAACGGAAAAATATTTGGTTCTGTTACTACCATTCAAATTGCTGAGGCCATTGAAAAAGCTGGACATGTAGTTGATCGTAAATTAATTACTATCAAAGATTCCATTAAAGAAGTGGGTACTTATAAAGCAATGTTAAAATTACACAAAGAAGTTAGTGTTGAAATAGAGTTAAATGTAGTGGCAGAGTAATTTTATTCAACTAGTTTTAAAAAAAACCGACATGTTTTCCTGTCGGTTTTTTTTGTTTTGTTTTTTTTGTTTGTTTTACATTGAAAATTATATCTTTGGGCAAGTTTTATCTAATGCGAATATAATAATTTCGTCTTCTTACTTTAATTAGGAAGCTAATTATTAACTATATAATTACATTGTAAATAGTATATACTTAATCAACCAATTACGCATGAAAAAGTCGTTTTTTTTGCTAATTTTTCTTATCGGTTCGTATGCTTTTAGCCAATCGGTAACTGTTTTTAGAGGGTATGAAGAATACTTGAATAAGCAAGGCATAAAATACGATGTTTTTAAAAAGATAAGACATACAGCTACAGGTAAGTATAGAATTTTAGCGCGAAAATCAGGTAAAAATCATCGAATTAAATGCGAACGGATTTGGGGCTTTATGCTCGAAAATACCTTGTTTCGTTCCTATGGAAGCGGACAGTATGTGATGCAAGTTGATGGTGATAAGCTGTTTTATTTTGAAAATGGAGAAGCATATTTAAATAAAGGCACTTTTTTGGTTGGGCATTATAATTTTATTGCCGAAAGCTTAAATGGTAACTTGATTCCTCTGCCTACTCCGGATGCAAAACCGGCAATTCTTGAGCAGTATGAAGACTTTAAACAAATGCATCCTAAATATGCACCTTTTTACCATTGTTTTGATAAAAACCATACCTTGGAAAATTGCCGCGATTGTATAGATCGTTACAATCATCCAGATAAGATAAGGCCTTTTCAATAAGTAAGGTATAAAAAAAAGACATGCAATGCTACATTGCGTGTCTTTTTATAAATTGTACTTAGTCTGTAATAAATTTATTTTGCAGTTGTTTCCGGAAGAGGAGCACCAAAAAATTTGTTATCAATAAGCTGTTTAAGTTGATCTTTCGTCTTTTTTCCAACAATAATACTGTAATCTTTTGAATCACTTATAAAGACTAAGGCCGGAATGTTTTGAATTTTAAACTTTTCGGTAATTTCGGGTTCTTTATCAACATTAATTTGATAGATAGTTATCTTGTCTCCGTATTCTTTTTGTAGTTCTACTAGCGATGGGTAAATTGCTTTGCAAGGCACACACCAAGTTGCATAGAAATCGATGATTATTGGTTGAGTTCCCTTGTATTTGAATTTTTTGCTTTTATCGTAATCCCAAACCTTATTGGTAAATTTTACTTTGTTTAGTTTTTCTAATTCATCATGTTTTACTGTTTGACTATAAACAAAACTGACAATAAATAGAAATACAAGTGTTAATGAGGTGTTTTTTTTCATTAGTGTTTATTTTAGAGGTTTTTTTGTTTTTTGTGTTGTATCTTTTTTTAGGTCTGTCTGTATAATATTCTCCAAAAATATAATTTTCTTTTTAGAAACATCAATAATTCGCTCCAAATTTTTAAAATCACCAAGTACAACAGCTAAATTGTAGGCTTCAGTAATCGCTTTTTTCTCGTTTGTACTTAGCCAAAAAGTATATTTCTTTTTTTTTCCTTGAAGTGTTACAACAATTGTCTTGCCACTATTTTGTTGTATTAGTGTGCCAATATCTTTGTTTGCTTCACTTTTGTATATTACCCGTTCAAAGTACTTGTCGTTGTCGGTAAAGCTATGGTTAAAGCCTTCTTGTGTTACGGTATCTGTT
Organism: Paludibacter jiangxiensis; assembly: GCA_945897785.1. Taxonomy (GTDB): domain Bacteria; phylum Bacteroidota; class Bacteroidia; order Bacteroidales; family Paludibacteraceae; genus JAFGVL01. The sequence goes on along the minus strand of CAMDGD010000003.1, from coordinate 37,341 downwards.
TCGGCATACACATCTTTTATATTAAAACGGGTAACGAAATGGTTAATTGGATAAGTCCCACAGTAATGGCTGGATAAGTAAAACAAACCATTTTCATCAACAAAGGCTTTTATGTATGTACCGGTGGGGTTGTACTCCGTTATCTGGTGTTTATATACATAATTTCCAATAGTTTGGTATTGGTTGTTTTTTTCAAAACGAAAAATTTTGGTTATCGAATCCAACTCTTTTTGTTTAATTCTTATTACACTGTCGGCATAAATCAAATTTCTTTTGTATTCAATTAGTTCGATACTATATAAAATGCTATTGGCTTTTTTGCGTACGGCAATTTCTTTGGGGTATTGTGTGTGAATGCTCTCTATATGCAGTTTTGCTGCATTATATGCCTCTTTGTTAAACAGGCTGTCAGTTTTTTGTAAATGAATCTCGGCCAATTCTTTTTCACTAAGTTTTCTTGGCCCACATCCATATGCAATACCCGTTATAATTAAGAGTATCAGTAAGTTAATTTTCATCACCATTTGATTTTTATTAGATGCAAAATACGCATTTTTCGTTGATGAAAAAAATGAAATAGCTATATTTTTTTCAACATGGGCTCTTTCGGTTTATTGGCTTAAAAGCTATACCTTTGTGTAATTATTGTTTTTTTCATGAAAGCATTTCTTCAAAATCCCGTTTTTAAAGTGATTTCTACTATTGCTGATGCAAAACATCAATCCTGTTTTGTTATAGGTGGTTTTGTGCGCGATATATTATTAACAAGAGTATCTAAAGATATTGATATTGTTGTTGTTGGTAGCGGTATTGAGTTAGCATCTGCCGTAGCAGAGCAATTAGGTAAGCACACCCACTTGGCTGTGTTTAAAAATTATGGTACGGCTCAAGTAAAGTATAAGGATTTGGACATCGAATTTGTTGGTGCCAGAAAAGAATCCTATCGTAGCGATAGTAGAAAGCCTATTGTTGAAGATGGTTCGCTAGAGGATGATCAGAATCGGCGCGATTTTACCATCAATGCACTAGCTATTTGTTTGAACAAAGAACGGTACGGTGAATTAATCGATCCATTTAATGGCGTTTCTGATTTAAAAAATAGAATTATACGTACTCCTCTCAATCCGGATATTACTTTTAGCGATGATCCATTACGGATGATGCGAGCAGTGCGTTTTGCTGCTCAGTTGGGCTTTTATATTGAAGAAAATTCCTTTGATGCTATAAGTCGTAATAGAGACCGTATTGAAATAATTTCTAAAGAAAGAATTGTAGATGAGTTAAATAAGATGATGCTCGTAGATACTCCAAGCATTGGTTTTGAATTACTTGAAGCCTGCGGATTATTGAAGCTTATTATTCCGGAGTTATATGCATTAAAGGGTGTTGAAACAAAAGAGGGTAGAGGGCATAAAGATAATTTTAGACACACACTAACGGTGCTGGATAATTTGGCCAAGCACACCGATGATTTGTGGTTGCGGTGGGCTGCCTTATTTCACGATATTGGAAAGCCTAAAACCAGAAAGTATGATAGCCGTTTGGGTTGGACTTTTCATAATCATAATTTTATTGGAGAAAAAATGATACCGGTAATTTTTAGACGGATGAAATTGCCTATGAATGAGAAAATGAAGTTTGTGCAAAAGATGGTTTCATTGCACATGCGACCTATTGTGTTGAGTGAAGATGAAATAACCGATTCTGCCGTACGCCGTTTATTGTTTGAAGCCGGTGATGATATAGAAAAGCTGATGATGCTTTGCGAAGCTGATATTACCTCGAAAAATGCCGATAAAGTGAAAAAGTACCTTGCTAATTTTAGCTTAGTGCGTACTAAACTAAAGGCTATTGAAGAGAAGGACCGTGTGCGTAATTTTCAACCACCTATCTCAGGCGAGTTGATTATGCAAACCTTTAATTTAAGCCCTTGTGCGCAGGTGGGCGAACTTAAATCGCATATTAAAGAGGCAATTTTAGACGGAGTTATTCCTAACGATTATGATGCAGCTTATAATTTTATGTTGTTGAAAGCTAGGGAAATGGGCTTTTTTATAGAGTCAAGAGCCAAGACAAAAGAGTAAAGACAAAAAAATCCGTCTGCTTTAACAGACGGATTTTTTTATTCTTCATTTTATAATTTGGGTATTCTATCTAGAAGCAAATATGCAGATAAATAATTATCTCAACTTAATGGTATTGAGCGCGTTGCAGAAAAGCCTTAGCCAACAAAGAAACCTATTAGTTAGCCCCATTTTGTGTAGCGTCAACAAAAACGCGTGTGGCTAATTCTTTGTCAAGAAGGTAAATACCTTCGCCTTTTTCGCCTACAAGTTTCAGTTGGTCAATTATCTCCAAGACATTGCTTTCTTCTTCTGTTTGTTCGTTAATAAACCATTGAAGCATAGATGCTGTAGCGTGGTCTTTCTCAGATACCGCTACTTCATAACATTTGGCTATCATATCCGTTACTAAACATTCGTGTTTGTATGTTTCTTCAAAAACATGTAACAGATTATTCCATGAATTTTCTACTTCAGTTATTGGTGCTAGTTTTATTTCACCTGAACGACTTAATACATAATCATAAATTTTAAGTGCATGTGTTGTTTCTTCCTGAAACTGAATACGCATCCAATTTGCAAAACCCTTTAATCCTTTGGTTTCGCACCAAGCTGACATAGATAGATACAAATAAGCCGACCATAATTCAGCAGTTATTTGTTTGTTGAGAATCTCTTCTACATTTTTGTTAATCTTCATAATCTTTAGTTTTTAAAATGGTTATGTAAAGTTATTATTCTTTCCGCACAATTTTAGCTCCTAAGCCTTGTAAGCGCTTATCTATATCTTGATAGCCGCGATCTATTTGTTCTATGTTTTCGATGGTAGAAGTACCGTCGGCACAAAGGGCTGCAATAAGTAGGGCTATACCCGCTCTGATATCCGGAGAACTCATTTTGGCAGGCCGTAGTTTAAACTGATCGCCCAACCCGATAACTGTACAGCGGTGTGGGTCGCAGAGTATAATTTGGGCGCCCATGTCAATGAGTTTATCGACAAAGAAAAGGCGACTTTCAAACATTTTCTGGTGTATAAGCACACTGCCTTTGGCTTTTGTAGCGGTAACCAGCAATACGCTTAATAAGTCAGGGGTTAATCCCGGCCAAGGGGCATCGGCAATGGTCATTATGGACCCGTCGATAAAACTTTCGATGGTGTACGAATCTTGTTGTGGGATAAACAAATCGTCGCCTTTAAGTTCCATTTGTATACCTAAGCGCTTAAAGCTTTGTGGAATAACACCCAAGTGTTCGTACCCAACATTTTTTATGGTAATTTCGGATCCCGTCATGGCTGCTAAACCAATAAACGAACCTACTTCAATCATATCAGGCAAAATGCGGTGTTTGCATCCGCCTAAGGTTGTTACCCCTTCTATAGTAATTAAGTTTGAGCCAATCCCGGAAATGTTGGATCCCATGGAGTTAAGCATCTTGCAAAGTTGTTGTAAGTAAGGTTCGCAAGCGGCATTGTAAATGGTCGTTGTTCCTTCGGCAAGCACTGCTGCCATTACAATATTGGCAGTTCCCGTTACAGATGCTTCATCCAATAACATATAACACCCTTTCAGCTTGTTGGCTTTAATATCGTATCGTTGTTTATCAGGATTGTAGGTAAAGGTAGCACCCAGTTTTTGTATGCCTTCAAAGTGTGTATCCAACCGTCGGCGACCAATTTTATCGCCTCCCGGTTTAGGAATAATGGCTTGTCCGAAGCGAGCCACAAGTGGACCAACTATCATAACCGAGCCACGCAAAGCAGCGCTTTTTTTGAAAAAATCTGCACTATTCAGGTAATCCAGATTTACCTTTTTGGCTTGAAAGATATAGTCGTTGTCGTTTAGTTTAGTTACAGTAACACCCATATCCCGCAAAAGTTGAATAAGGTTGTTTACATCCAAAATATCGGGAATGTTTTCTACCGTGATAGCTTCGTCGCTAAGTAGGGTAGCACATATAATTTGAAGCACTTCATTTTTTGCTCCTTGAACCTTGATTTCTCCTTGTAAGCGTTGTCCGCCTTCGATTACAAATGATGCCATTCTTTAATTATATAATGAAAAATGAAAATTCATTGGCAAGTTGGCACGATGAATTACTTTCTTCCGTTGTTTTTTTTGTTATTTGTATTGTTGCTGTTTGTTTTGTTGTTTTTGGGTTTGTTACGACTCAAAATATCTTTCGATTCAATCAGTTTTAGCAGGTCTTGATTTAAATTGAGCTTTCCGTTAGATAGTTCGTTTAGGTCTTTAAAGATTTTTTCATCGCTAACCGATTCTTTGTTCCAAGTAAGAAAACATTTTTTCATGTGGTTGGCTATCAGTAATAGTAGCTGATTTTTTTCTTCTCCCTCCGGATAATCGATGGCTCTTTCTATCATTTGTTCAAGCGTACGGCCATAATGCATGTATTTTATACGGGAATTTTTGTAGGGAATGTGATCCGGTTTGCTTTGAAGGTTCTCTTTCTTGTACACTTCGTACGGATAGTCAATATCGAGTTTAAAATCAGACATTATTGCTAAGTGATCCCAAAGCTTGTGTTTAAAGTCGTTTACATCTCGAAGGTAAGGAAACATATTGCCCATTATATTGATAATGGTTTGCGCACATTGCGTGCGTGCTTCACGGTCTTCAATGCATACACAGTGATCAACCATTTGTTGAATATTGCGACCGTATTCCGGTAGAATAAGATCAGTTCTTTTTGAATATTCCATAAAATAATTTGCCAATTTGTCCCTGTGCTACTATAAACACAAAGGACTTTTTTTTAATTTATAACTGTTAATTTTTCAACTTCTCTTTAGCTGTGGTAGCCACAAATTCTTTTAAGTAGAAGGGTTCAAAATATGCCACATCTTCAAATATTTTTGTTTTGAAAGATGCTTCGGCTAAGGTAATCATATTTTTTGCGATAGGATGTATATCGTTTAAAAATACTGCATTTGAGTGCTTAAGTGTGGTTTTGCATTTTTCGGCTCCATTACCAAAAAATAATACGGTTTGCTTGTTTAATTGCTCATCGTAGCTGTTTTCTTCAATAATATCGGCCGAAGTTTTTCGTACTGTTTCAAGTTGATTATTGAAAAAAGCAGTATATACTTCCATTCTTCGGGCATCAATCATGGGACAAAGTATTGTGTTTGCATCCACTTGTTGGTTTTGAATTACTGTTGACGCCATTATTTGGAGTGTATTGATGGCAATTAGGGGTATGTCATAACCAAAACACAAGCCTTTAGCTGTAGAAACACCAATCCGCAAACCAGTATAAGAACCAGGTCCGCAACTAACGGCTATTGCATCCGGACTTAAGTTTTTAACTGCGGCAAAATCGAGCATTTCTTTAATAAAAACGGGTAATTTTGTCGCGTGCGATGGTCCATCGTAATGAGTTTTTTCGACCAAGCAATCGCCGTCTTTCGATAAGGCAACAGAGCAAACAGAGGTGGAGGTTTCGATGCTTAAAATTACAGCCATGAAAGGGTATTTACGATTAGACGAGTTGTAATTTGCAAGTTAAATATATAAAAGGGTATAATGTAAGCTAAGCCGTCTAAACTCATAGTTTACAAAAGTACTATATTTAAACCAAGCTTACGAATAAAAAAATGTAAATTTGCAGTGTTAATGCGATTTTTTTTAATCGTAAATTGTAACTAGTTTAATTGTAAATAATAGTATGGTTCAATCAATGACTGGCTTTGGTAAAGCCTCTGCCGAAATCTCCAATAAAAAAATTACCGTTGAAATAAAATCGCTAAACAGTAAACAACTAGATTTATCTACCCGTATTTGTAGCTTATACCGCGAAAAAGATATAGAAATTCGAAATGTTTTAGCCCAACAATTGGGACGAGGAAAAATCGATTTTGCTTTGTATATTGATAATTCAGGAAAAGAAAGTGTTACCCTAATCAATCAATCTGTTGTTGAGGGGTATTACAAGCAAATTTCCGATTTGGCAGATAGCATGGGTGTGCCTGTGCCGGCCGATTGGTTCTCCGTGTTATTGCGTATGCCTGACGCTTTAAAGGCAGAGATGCAAGAAGTGGACGAAGATGAATGGGAAGAGGTGAAAAAGATTATCGATGCGGCTATCGATCAGTTTAATGCATTTCGGATTCAAGAGGGAAATTCCTTGGCATTAGTTTTTAAAGAGAAAATTGCCAGTATTCAACAATTTGCGTTTAAAATAGAAACATACGAATCGGAACGGATAGAAAAAGTGAAATCGCGATTGCGTGACAATTTGCTGGCGTTGGGTGAAAAAGTTGATTATGACAAAAACCGTTTTGAACAAGAATTGATTTTTTACATAGAAAAACTGGATGTAAATGAGGAGAAAGTGCGTTTAGCCAATCATTTGTCGTATTTCTTACAAACGATGGATGAAGAGGGTGCTGTGGGGAAAAAGCTTGGGTTCATTGCACAAGAAATTGGTCGCGAAATAAATACACTAGGCTCAAAATCAAACCATAGCGAAATGCAAAAATTGGTGGTGTTGATGAAAGACGAACTGGAGCAAATAAAAGAACAGGTGTTGAATGTGCTTTGATAAAGTCAAGATAAAAGAACAAAGACAAAAGATAAGCATTGCATTTTAATCTGTGAAAATCTGTGTAATCTGTGGTTTTCTTAGAGCCAAGAACAAAGACAAAAGATAAGCATTGTGTTTTAATTAGTAGACCTGTATTTTTTAGCTTTAGGGTTTATTGCTGTTGCTTGTTTATATCGAATATTTAATCGTTTTATATATGTCAAGATTAATCATTTTTTCTGCTCCATCGGGTGCTGGTAAAAGTACCATAATTAACTATCTGCTTACGCAGCATTTGGGGTTAGAATTTTCTATTTCGGCTACCAGTAGGCCTCCTAGAGGGAATGAAAAGGATGGGGTAGCGTATTATTTTTTAAGTCCGGATGAGTTTCGTGCCAAGATTGCCAATGATGAATTTTTGGAGTACGAAGAAGTGTATAAAGATAGGTATTACGGCACACTAAAAAGTGAAGTAGAACGAATTGCTCAAAAGGGCAGTGTAGCTATAGCCGATTTAGATGTGGTTGGAGGTGTTAATGTAAAACAGCAGTTTGGCGAAAATGCGTTGTCAATTTTTATTCAGCCACCAAGTGTAGATGCTTTGAGAGAGCGCCTTGAAATACGACAAACTGATACGGCAGAGGTTATTGAAGAACGAGTAGCTAAAGCAGCATGGGAGATGAGCTTTGCACCAAAGTTTGATGCCATTATTGTAAATGATGATTTAGAGAAAGCTCAAGCCCAAACATTACAAGTAATAAAAGCGTATTTGAAATTGTAACTAACAATGATAGGTCTATTATTCGGTTCTTTCAATCCCATACATCTTGGGCATACGGCTTTAGCAAATTATTTGTTGACTCATGCCGGCTTGGATGAAGTCTGGTTTGTTGTTAGTCCGCATAATCCACTAAAAAAACAAGCCGATTTGCTGGACGATGCTTTTCGTTTACAATTGGTAAACTTTGCCATTGCTGATAATCCTTCGTTTAAAGCTTGTGATGTGGAGTTTTCGATGCCCACGCCAAATTACACGCATCAGACACTTGAAAAGTTACACGCACTGTATCCTAATAAGGAATTTACTTTGCTTATTGGTGCTGATAATTTAGCCGTTTTTCATTTATGGAAAGCTTACGAGCAGTTGTTGGCTAATTTTGCAATAATAGTATATCCCCGTACTGGTTTTAATGTAGCGCTATTACACGAACAATATCCTCAGGTAAAGGTAATTGAAGCTCCATTGTTCCCAATTTCATCTACAGAAATTCGCGAATTAATAGCACAAAAAAAGGATGCTTCTACTTGGTTGCATCCTTTCGTATATAAAGCCTTGTTAAAGCAGTTGTAATAGCTCACTTGGCGTATCGAATATATAATCGGGGGTTTCTTTTTCAAGCTCTTTTCGGCTATGAAATCCCCAGCTAACCGCTACGGCTTTCACTTGGGTTTCTATACTTTCTTTTACATCGCCTGTTGTGTCGCCAATATAATAAATATCGGCATCTGGGTACTTCTCTTTTTGCCAGTTAATTTTCTTTACCTTGCTTTTCTCTATATCACCGCCTAGTACTTCGTCAAAATAATTTATCCCTCTACTATTTAATAAAGCATTAATAAATTGTGTTCCGTTAGACGAGATAATAATCATTTTTCCGCCTTTAGCCAATTGGTCTAAAGTGTCTTTTATGCCGTCAAAGATTCTAAAATCGTCCTTTCTTCTTTCGTATTCGGCATTTTTTTCTTTGAGTATTTTTTCTCGAATAGTCTCGTCGGGTATAGCGGCTGATAATCCTTTATGAAAATTGTTTAAGAATAGTTCGGCAAAGCTTTGTGGGGTAAATTGATATTGAATGCCATGTGCTTGCATCTGTTGATTGTACACTTCTACCGCAATAGGAAGGGTGTCTATAATAACACCGTCAAAATCGAACAAAAATATTTTCATGTTTTTGGTTGTTTTATGAGTTTGCTTGCAAAAGTAACAAAATATCGTTTTTCTTGACTATTCTTTTCAATAATTAAGGTCTTATAAACTAAAAAGCGCACAAGGGATTCTTCCTTTGTGCGCTTTTTATATATTAAGTTTTATTTTAGAATAGACGGGTTTTCCAAATTTGTTTCCCGTTTTTAAAGATATAAAAAACTTTTTTGGTGTGGAACTCATCTTTTTTCCAGAATATGGCATATCGGTTTTTGTCTTTATCTAACATACCAATAAATGGCATATCAGAAAAAACTTCGTCGGGCAAGCAACGCATGGCTTCAATTTCAATTTGTTTGTTTACAGCCTTATCAACATCCGTATAAAGCGTATCTACTATATACTTATGTACAGTTATGCTATCATCCACAATAATTTTATCCATACGGATGTTTTGCGTTTTAATGCAAGGGAATTTTGTTAAGAAGTCATCTAAGGAGGGGATATATCTGTATGCACCTACTTGTACTTCTCCTCTAAATGGGAACAAACCTAATTCTTTTAGTTTTGCATACAGTTCGCCTTTTAGGTCTTTAATAGTGTCAACAATAATCGGAATTTCTGTAATGATGGTGTCGTAAACATTTCGGCTTTTTACACGAATATTGTAGATGTCAAATCCGCCGAGTCCCATTAGTCGATTAGAAGATAAATACATCAACGAATCATTATACCATCTAAAATCTCTATCGTCAGAACTGCTGTTTATCATGGTGTCTCGTAGTAATTCTGGTGCAGAGAAGGTATTGTCAATTATTGGTGCTCTGTAAATATCGTAGCCACCAATGCCTCCTGGTCGGTTTGAACTAAAATACAGCGTTTGGTTGGCAAAACTGAAAAACACATCATTTTCGTTGTATTCGGTGTTAAGTATTTCTACCGGAGAAGCTTTTGCTTCACCTACTTGTAGAAAGATATCGTAGTTTCCATTGCGGTTCGAAACAAAAAATACACTATCCCCATTCGATGGAGTAATTGAATTTTCATCGTACTTGGTGCAGATGTAATTCATCTTTTTTAAATTGGACGCTTGCCAAGGTTCTTTCCCTTTGGTGTCGCGTTCGGCAGTAAAAATCTCTCCATTATCTTTCCAGTACGAACGATAAAAATAATACAAGGCGTCACCAATACCTATTAAAGCGGTGTTGTTATCGCTATTCCATGAATACCCATTCTTTTTTGGTTTTTGCCAATCGTTTTTCTTTTTTTCACGCGTCCAATATACTTTTTCTGAGTATTGTAAGGTTTGGCCTTCTTGCGTGTTTTTTCTGTTGGATGTAAACAGCATGTCTTTTTTGCCAATTAAAAAAGGCAAATAGTCGTCATAGGGGCTGTTTATTGTTTGCATATTTACACAAACGGTATCTTTAGCCACTTCGCGCAGTTTAAATTCTGTTTTAAATTTTTGAGCATAACTCAATCCGGAAAACATGATGCTTAAACACAACAAAACTGTATAGCTTAGTTTATTCATACAAATGGTCTTACAAATTTCTTAACGAGAAGAGCTGGAAGTGTTTAATTCCATCCTTAAAAATAATTCGTGTTTTGGAAAAGCATAGGTATAACTTGTAATATCTCCCATGCCAATAGCACCTGTGTACCCTACCGTTAGGTTTTGAATATATAATCCTAGTAACAATTTGACAAAACTATTGGAGTATCCGCCTCCAACCCAAAATGTTTTGTTCATTATTAAGCGGGTACTGGCATCATAACTAAATGTAAAGTCATCTTGAGGCATAAAAGTCATACCAACTACGGTAGTTTCTAGCTTACCATCGCCTTGAAAAAGATTAAGCGAATACATACCACTGGCACTAATTAAGCGCGAAGCTCTATTGGTAAAGTTAGGCAAAAGCCAACTGGTTTGTTGTCCGATTAAATTATAGCCAGCAACTCCAAAATAAAAATGATTGGCTTCGTAAATGCTTATTCCAAAGTTGGCATCTACATACGAACCCGTTTCAGCGCCTATAGTAATGATAGGGTCTTGGCTGTGCTGAGGGGTAAGTAAATCATAATCTAAGCCTATTTGGTTAAACACCGCAGATAAGCCGAAGGCAAGTTTGGTATCTCTGCTTAGGTTTACACGATACATAAATGTTGCTTCACCCATAAGGTTTTTGATAACTCCTCCCGACTCCGATGTTAATCGGAAACCGGCCCCAATATTATCGGTGGGGAAGGTAGAAGAACCCATTAGCATTAATCCCTTCGGACTGTTAATTGCCGATTCGTAGGTTGTATAAAAACAACTCACTAATTCGCCTAAATCGTTCATTGCAGCACCGGCAGGGTTATAGGCATATTGACCTACAGGGTTTCCCCATATTCGTTGGCTGTAGCTTTGCGTAGAGATAAGTAGTAAGCTTACACTTAGCAGGATATATTTTGTTTTTTTCATTGCAGCTTATTTTGATGGTTGACTTTTTACAAATTAATTTTTATTGTTGATGAACTACCGAAAAGCTTTCGGCAAATTCGACCGTTTTTACACCGTTTTCAAACAAAGCAACAAAACAGGTGTAAGTAGATGATGTTCCGGTTGGCGGTAAGGCTGGGTCGTATCCATCCCATCGCGGGTTATTTTCATTCAACTCAATTACTTTATTACCGGCTTCGTTAAATATTACTGCTTTCATTTGTACGCCTACACAGAAATCGGATAAATCGAAATAATCGTTGAAGCCATCGCCGTTTGGTGTTACAATATTATAAAAACAGTTTCTTCTTTCTCCTTCTACTTTTATCGAATCTTGACCGGTACATCCGTTAGCATCGGTAACAGTTAGTATGTAAGTGCCCGGAGTAATGTCGGTTAGGTTTGGACTAGTGTCTCCGTTTGACCAAGCATAACTAACGGCTCCAACAGATCCATCTATTCTGTGGATATTTGCTGCTCCATCTAAACTGTACGGACAGCGTGCATTAATTACATCTGCCCACACAATACGGAGCGGTTCGTCGGGCTGTTCTAATACAACCGTTTGTGTTCTACTACATCCTTGAATGTCTGTGGCCGTAATGCTGTAGGTGCCGGCAGTTAAGTTAGCTAAACTAACATTGTTGTTGTTTAAAGCTGTAATAAAACCACCCGGACCGGAAATGCTAATAGAGGCATAGGGTGTAAAATAGTTGTGCCAACTCCCTTGCGCATTTGCGGTTATGGCTCCGTTAGTACCTAAATAGCAAGTAATGTCTGTTTGTGTGAAGTTAATAGAAACAGGGTTTGGAGGGGCTACAATATCCCAACTGGCTCGTTTCCCTTTTCCGTCTGTGCTCCAGTATTCTGCATAATGAAAACCATCTTCTAATAAAGGTACCGGTGTAAGAGAGGGAGAAGCTAATAGAATTCTATTAAGCCCAATAAAGCGGTTTTTATAGTAGCTAGTGTCCGGTAGTGTTTGTAGTACACTTACAGAATCAACAAAAAAAACCGTTTTAACAAAGGAATGTTGCGTATATACACCCGATGCGTCACCAAGTGTAATTATAGGGGTAGTGTTAAGATATAAAAAGGTGTCAACATTATTTGTAACAGCAATTTTCCAATAGCGAATTGAATCAATATAATTAAATGCGTATGGTGTTCCGGATACTAAATTGGAATCTATAACATAATAGATGGCTTGGTCTATAACACTATCATCAAATTCGGCAGTCACAGGGAAAATATCTTGTTCAGAAGGAACTACTGCACAGCTTACAGGTATTTTGTAACAAGTTATAGTCGTTGGGGTAATGGAACTTAACAGGCTTTCGCTGTTATCGGTTATTATTGCCGATGCTTTTGCAATGCATCCGTGTGAGTCTTCAACGGTGATTTGATAATTACCGGGAGCAAGTGTGTTGTAAATAGGGCCTGTTGCGTTTACAGTTCTTCTAAAAGTACTGTCAATAACAGTGTAAATATATGTATTGCTACCACCTGTTGCACCAACATCTAATGTTCCGTCGTAAGCAGGCCATGTGGTGTTTGCTATGGTTATTGGATTAATGCTGATTGGAATAGCGTCTAGTAGAGTGTAGGTCCAGACGGTATCAACTAAAGTGGCATCTGTTACAGTAACTTCATAATCACCCGGATTAGCTCCTTTGATAATGCTATCAGCTACTATAGGGTTTCCGTTTAATGTCCATGCATAAGTGTAGGGGGGAGTTCCCCAAACAGAATGAACATTTAATTGTCCGTCGTTAGCACCCGGACAGCTGATGCTTCTGGCTTCAATGATTTGAGCCGATGCGTTTGTCCATGCTCCTAAAACTGCTATCAATAGATAGAGTTTGAAAAACAAGTTTGATAGATTTCTCATACGATAATCAGTTGGTTAATGAATTTATTTTGTACAACTAAGTATTAAAGTTTTTTTAACACATGCAAAGTTAAAATTTTAATTGATATATCGTCGTTTTAAACGGAGTTTTTAAGCTAAATATGTTGTTAAATATATTTTTTATATGTTTTTGTTCGTTTGGTTTCATTTTGCTGAACAAAAGGCAGTTACTGCTAAATGACATTAAAGGTTGTTTGCATATATTAACTATTGTATATGTTATATATGATACGACTGTTCAAAGAAGCTTATATTATTTCATTACCTGTAAAGTATATGGTAAATAACCTTAACAATTGTTCTATCCGCAACCAATGGAGGGGTTTGTGCTTCTTAATACTATTTTTTTCTTTTTCTATTTATAGTCCCAAGTGCACTACGGGAATTATTGTTTAATTTACATAAAAAAACCCCGAATTAATCGAGGTTATAAGGTGTTAATGCATTGCTTTATGCTAACTAGCTTTTGGAGTAATTTTTCTGCATCTCGTAGGGCTAACATGTTGGCTCCGTCTGATTTTGCTTTGCTTGGTTCCGGATGAGTTTCCATAAATATGCCGTCAACACCGCAAGCTATACCGGCGCGCGCAATAGTTTCAATAAGCTCAGGCAATCCTCCTGTTACACCGCTTGTTTGATTGGGTTGCTGTAAGGAGTGGGTGATGTCTAGAATGACCGGATAGCCAATTTTTTGCATGACAGGAATTCCTCTAAAATCGACAATTAAATCTTGATACCCAAAGCTATTGCCTCTTTCGGTAAGTAAGATATTCTTGTTTCCGCCATCCAATACTTTTTGTACAGCAAATTGCATGGATTCGGCAGATAGAAACTGTCCTTTTTTGATATTTACCACTTTTCCGGTTTTGGCTGCGGCAAGCAATAATTCTGTTTGTCGGCAAAGAAACGCTGGTATTTGTAAGATATCTACAAACTCAGCAGCCAAAGCTGCTTCATGTTCGGTGTGAATATCAGTTACTACCGGAATATCAAATCGGTTTCCAATAGCCTGAAGTATCGAAAGTGCTTTTTCATCGCCTATTCCAGTAAATGAATCTAATCGAGAACGGTTTGCCTTGCGGTAAGAACCTTTAAAAACAAAGGGAATTTTGTATTTATTGCTAATTTCAACTAGTTTTTCTGCAATTTCGAAAGCCATTGCTTCGCTCTCTATTACACAAGGTCCGGCTAACAATAAAAAATTTTCCGCATCGGTATGTTTTAGTTTAGGAATCATCTTTGTTGCTGTATTATTTTTCGTTTGTTTTGCTCAACAGGTACATGTCATACAAAGAGATTGCAGCCATTGCTTCAACAATTGGAACAGCTCTTGGTAGCACACACGGATCGTGTCTTCCAGCCGCTTTGATAAGACTTTTTTCACCCGATTTAGTTACCGTTTCTTGTTCCCGTAAAATAGTGGCTACCGGTTTAAAGGCTACACGAAAATATATGTCTTGTCCGTTTGATATACCGCCCTGCATTCCTCCTGAGTGGTTTGTTTTTGTGCTCACTTTGCCGTTATCCATCACAAATACATCGTTTATTTCGGAACCTTTGTTACTAACATCAAATCCGCTGCCGTATTCAAATCCTTTACAGGCATTTATGGATAGCATAGCATTACCTAATACCGCATGTAATTTTGTATAAACAGGTTCGCCCCAACCGGCAGGAACGCCTTTAACAACACAGCTAATAAGTCCCCCGATGGTATCGCCTTCAGCCTTAATTTGTTGCACTAGCGCAATCATTTTTTCGGCTGTGGCTTTATCCGGACAACGAATAGCGTTTTTTTCGGCTTCTTCGAGCGTGTAGGCTTGATAGTTTTCTGTCAATTTTATATCACCTACTTGCGAGGTAAAGGCAATAATTGATATACCCAACTGTTTTAAAGCTACTTGCGCTATGGCCCCTGCCACTACGCGAGTTATTGTTTCTCTTGCAGAAGTTCGTCCGCCACCTCTATGATCGCGAATACCATATTTTGTTTGGTAGGTGAAATCAGCGTGCGAGGGTCTGAAAACATCTTTTAAATTGTCGTAATCGCTCGAGTGTTGGTCGGCATTCCATATAACAAATGCAATTGGAGCACCAGTCGTTTGTCCTTCAAAAATACCCGATAAAAATACCACTTTGTCAGCCTCGTTGCGCGAAGTTGTTATGTCAGACTGTCCGGGGCGTCTTCTATTTAGCTGTGTTTGAATAAACTGCTCGTCGAGGAAAATCCCTGAAGGACAGCCATCAATAACACCGCCAATAGCTTTTCCGTGCGATTCTCCAAAAGAAGTAAGTCTGAATATATTTCCAATAGTATTTGACATGAATGCTACTTATTGAAGGAAAAAATAATAATAGGGTTTTATAAATTAATTACAATTACAATTGCAACCGCAATCACTTGACTCACCTTCATCACAACCACCGGAACCACAACCGCTACAACCTCCGCCATTTAAGTAAGAAGCTAATTCTTCTTCAGATGGTTCGTGTACATCAAGTACTTTTCCTTTGAAGTGTAAGTTTTCACCGGCCAAAGGGTGGTTTAAGTCAACGCTTACATCATTTTCGTTTACAGCCAAAACTTCGGCACTTAAGCGGTTTCCTTCAGCATCCATTAATGGTACAATTTTGCCAATAGCAACCATTTCATCGTCAAATTTACCTTCTACTTCAAAAATAGATTTTGGCAAATCAATTACATGTTCTTCGTTGTATTGTCCGTATGCATCATCGCAGGCAATAGTGAAATCGAACGAGTCGCCTGTTTTTTTATCTTGCAATTCATTTTCGAATTTTTGAAGCATCATGCCAATGCCAAAACAAAATACTAGGGGATTTTCGCTTGTGGCGCTTTCCATCAATTCAGGGGTTTCTTTTTCTGCTTGAACGAATAAATCGTAGCTAACTGTTACAATTTTTTTTTCAGAGATATTCATATGCTAGTGTGTTAAATTAATAATGATGCAAAGATAATCAAATCTTTACAAAGTTGGGTTTGTTTTTTTTTAATACCAATCGACAGGAGTTGTAAAATCACTTCTTTTTTCATATTTCAAGTCGCTTAATAAACTGGAACTAACTTGAAGTAAAAAGTTGTAAGATTTGTACAAGCCTAAAGGTACTATGTTTGCGTTCATGCTCCAACAATGCAAATTTCTGGTTATACCCAAGTTGGTATAAGTAATTTTTTTGTTTGTGATGTCGTACGCTCCACCAAAATTTACTTGCCATTTAGGAGTCAGACTTATATTTCCTCTCATACTCATATTATGCGTAAGTTCTCGGTCGTATTCGAGTAGGCTTTTGTTGAAAACAGTGTTTCCGTATTGTACAGAATAATCAAAGGATAAGCTCCATGGTAACTTAAAATCTTGATAACCTTCGTTTTCTAATGTTTCTTTTGGAGCATCTTCTGTTCTGGCAATTGAGTCTGTAGGATTATTAGTTGCGTCTTTATCATCATTTTTGGCAAAAGTTTTATTGTTGAAAGTATAGCCAAAAGAAGTGCCCGTATTAATTAATCGAGGTAATTTTCGTACTTCCCAACGGGGTGTGTTAATTCTTACAGGGTTGTCGTTTGCATTAAGTGCAAACAAATAAGTTTCGAAGGAACCACCCAAGCTGATATTTAATCCTTTAAATAATTTTAACCGGAGGTTTGCATTAAAATTTGACCAATTCATCGAGTCGGCTGCCAAATTATAACTACCACTTACACTAAATGCATCGAGCAAACTAATGGTTTTATATGGGTTGTCTGTAGTGTCATTTTTTTGCTTCACCTTCATTTCAATATTATTGTTTAGCGAAAAGGTAATGTTTCCTGTTTCACCAATGCTCGGATAACCGTATAATCCGCTAGCAAAAGGAGAGTAGTTAACTACAATCGGAGTAAGATCGGTGCTGCTGGTTGGCTTTTGATAGTTTGCGTAGAAGCTCCAGAAAGGATCGCTAAAATCTGGCTTATATGAGAAACCAACGGATGGGGTAATGACATGTCGGATTCGGTCAATTTTATCACCAAACAGTTTGCGATTAGGGGTAAAAAATCCATATAGCTTTGTTGATGCACTTATCCCTGCATAGAAATCGTACACCCGATAAAAACTGTTTATGGTATCGTTAATTTCAATGCTGTTGATGTTGTCCCACGATTTTTCTATCGATTGAAAGTACCATCTTTCATGGTAATTGGCTGTTGGAGAAATAGAAATGTATTTTAGAACATTGAAAGACATATTAATAGGGATATTGTGGTCGAATCCGTTTCTCCAATCGTTAATAAACGAAGCACTTACTAATTTATTTTCTTTTGTTTGGATACTATTGCTAAACCTACTGTTTAAAGATACTGATAATATTTCGTACCAACGGTCTTTTCCTATCGCATTCTTCCGTTTAAAAGGGTAAATTCTTGACATGTTAAGGCTTAAATTGGGTAAGGTAAGCATGATAGTAGAATCGGATGTGCGTTGATTGGCCAAAATATTTGCCGATAAGCTAAAAGGAGATTCAGGGAAGCGATACCCCCACGATAGGCTTGAGCTTTTGGTGTTTTGTGCTAATAATGCGGGATTGTAATAGTTGTTTATATTGCTACGGTCGTAGCCGCTGCTCGAAAAATTCACACTGGCAGAGAGGGTGCTGTTCGGACTAGCTTTGGGGTCTTGAGAACGTGTCAAGTTAATCGACAAGTTTTTGCTTTTCGAATAATTAGGTAGCTCTTTTTCGCCCGAAACATCTTCGCGGTAACTAAGGTTTAGGTTTCCTCGGTACTTGTATCTTTTTAAATAAGTTGATGTTCCATTTAACGACCAAGTACCCATGGTGTATAAATCACCGGTAACGGCTAAGTCCATATAATCGTTTAACGCAAAATAATACCCTCCGTTTGTCAAGTAAAAACCACGGGTTAATTCTTGTCCGTAGCTAGGCATAATAATGCCCGAAGAGTATTGTTTGGTAAAAGGGAAAAAACCGAAGGGGATAGCCAGCGGTAATGGAACATCCAATAGCACTAGGTAAGCCGGACCGGTAACTACCCATTTTTTTTGTTTTACTTTGGCTTTGGTTAGGTTTAGGTAAAAATGCGGATGGTCGTGATTATCGCAAGTAGTATATTTGCCGTTTCTCATGCAAAGAATCTCGTCGTCAATTTTTTTTGTTTGTTCGCCAATAATATAGCCCTCACCTTGTTGTACAACGCCTTGTACAATATAGCCTTTTTTTGTGTTGAGGTTGTATCTGATGGATTCTGTTTTGTACTCGTCATCTCCATCTTTAAAAATGGGAGAACCTGAAATTACTTCGTCGCCACCTTCATCAGATTTATTTACTGTTCCAGCAGCATATACTGTAGCACTGTCGAAATCGAGCTTAATGAAATTTGCCGATAAGTCAATTTTTTCGTAAGTCACATTTCCTGTTCCATATAAAAAAGCATTTCCCGATCCTGTAAGTATAATAGAGTCGTTTGCTTTGTAATGAATAGGGGTGCTTATGCTAGATTTTTTTTCTTTTTTCGATGTAATAAAGACAGTGTCTGTTACAATTGAAACAGAATCGAACGTTTCTTTTGTATTTTGACTCCACAATGAGCTGAAACTTATAAGCAAGCAAGCAATCAGTAGAGGAATAAGGTGTTTCTGTTTCAAAAATAGCATTTGCTAAAAATTATTATGCCCGCAAATTTAGTTATTATATGGAATAGAATAAGAATTCTTCGGTTATTTCACTGTTTTTTTTAATAGACAAATAAAAAAAAGGAGTTTTTATTGTTATAAATAGTGTGCCAAATAGGAAGATAATATCTATTTTTGCGTATCAAAAAAAAAAGTAAAAAAATAAAAAGGGATATGAACGGTATTAAAAAGAGGTTTTGTAAAATAACAGTGGCATGTATTGTTTTGTTATTTCCGTTTACACCACTTGTTGCTGTTAAGGCTCCAAGTTTTATTGTTGTATTGGATGCCGGACATGGGGGTAAAGATCCTGGGGCTGTTAATGGAAAATCGTACGAAAAAGACATCAATTTAGGTGTAGTGTTGGCTTTAGGAGAGATGATAGAAAAGAATCATAGCGATGTAAGCGTAGTTTACACCCGAAATAAAGATGTGTATTTAACCCTTCAAGAAAGAGCCGATATTGCTAATAAAGCACATGCTGATTTGTTTATTTCTATACACACCAATGCAAATAATAACAAGGAGGCTTTTGGTACAGAGACTTATACGCTGGGGCTTACCAAATCGCAGTCGAATTTAGATGTGGCGATGCGAGAGAACTCCGTTATTTTGCTCGAAGATGATTATAAGGTAAAATATGCCGGTTTCGATCCCAATTCTCCTGATTCGTATATTATGTTCGAGTGTATTCAAGACCGGTTTTTAGATAAAAGCATTGAATTTGCTTCTGAGGTACAGAAGAATTTTACTACTGTTGGCAGAAAAGACCGCGGTGTACGACAAGCCGGATTTTGGGTGTTGCATAAAACAGCCATGCCAAGTGTTTTGGTTGAAGTGGGGTATTTGAGTAACGATCAAGAAAAAAAGTTCTTAATTAGTACTGATGGACAAAAAAAGATGGCCGAGGCTATTTATGGTTCTTTTGACCGCTTTAAAAAAGAATACGATTTAAAATCAGGCAATCAACTGTATAATTCACCATCTAAACCTGCCCAAGAAGTTGCGGAGAAATCCAATAAATCAAGAGCTAAACCGGAAACTCAAGCACTTCCTGAAATGACAAAGCCTACTCAGGAAAATAGTGTTGCATCAAACAAATTAACTAAAGAAGAGGAGGCATCAACTCAACAGTTTTTAGATAAGATGAAGACCGAAGCTAAGGTGGAAGAAGCCAAGCCAAGCAATGAAAAAACACAAGTAACCAAAACAGCAGAACCTAAAGTAGAGCCTATCATTGAGTTGCCAACTACGGTGTCTATCCCCAAAGAATTTGCTACTCCAGCAAAAACTGCCGTAGCATTGCCAATAACTAATGTTAATGAAGTTTCCACTCAACCAGTAAGCAAAGCAGTTATAACAACTGCAAGTGATACTTTAGATACTAAATCCCAGGCAGAATCGTTTGTGTTTAAATTGCAGTTGTTTGCGGTAAGTAAAGAAAAGCCTAAAAACGATATCTCTTTTAAAGGCTTACAATTGGATTATTATCAAGAAGCCGCCTTATTCATATATACTTACGGAAATACAACTGAATACACCGAAATTGTTCAACTAAAAAAAGATATTGCATCAAAGTTTCCCGATGCGAAAATCATTGCTTTCATGCCTAAAGAATTAGCTGCTCAGGAAAAATCTTCCGTAGTATTGCCAAAAACTAAGGATAGTGAAGTTTCCACTCAACCCGTAAGCAAGGCAGTTGTACCAAATACAAGTGCTCCTGCAGTAACTAAATCCCAGGCAGAATCGTTTGTGTTTAAATTGCAGTTGTTTGCGGTAAGTAAAGAAAAGCCAAAAAACGATACCTCTTTTAAAGGCTTACAATTGGATTATTATCAAGAAGCCGCCTTATTCAAATATACTTACGGAAATACAACTGAATACACCGAAATTGTTCAACTAAAAAAAAGTATTGCATCAAAGTTTCCCGATGCTATAATCATTGCGTTTAAAAATGGACGAAAAGTGCCATTGAGTGAGGCTTTGAAATAATAATTGAAAACAAAAGCTTATTTTATCATGTTAAAAAAATATTTTACTAGAGAAGTTAAAATCGGCATTTTGGCCGTTACAGCTACAGCATTACTGTTGTACGGATTAAATTTCTTAAAAGGGGTAAATGTTTTTAAACCAACCAATTATTATTATGCTACTTTTAGCAATATTGATGGTTTGGTCGAAACAGCACCCATTTTTATTAAGGGGCATCAGGTCGGACAAATCAGAGACATCTCCTATGATTTCACAAAAGAAACTTCCTTTGTTGTAACCTTAGATATTGATAAAGAGTTGCAGTTGCCACAAGGAACTCGTGCAGAGTTATTTGATAACGGAATGTTGGGCGGAAAAGCAATTCGTATTGTGTATTCTCCGCAGTCAACTGCTTTTATACCGGTAGGTGATACCTTGACTTCATTAACTGTACGAGGGTTGATGGCATATGTATCAGAAGATTTATTGCCAAAAGTAGATAGGTTGGTTAGTACTACTGATTCGTTGATTCGCTCGGTAAAAGAAATTACCTCGGGTAATGAAATAAAAAACACCCTTAGTTCTATTGAGCAGATGAGCTCAAATCTAGAACAGTCTGCTGTTCAACTAAAATCGGTAATGCAACATGATGTGCCCGGTATTGTTAAGAATGTGCATACCATTACCAATGATTTTGCCCAAGTAAGTACCAATATGAAAGGCATTGATTTTGCTAAAACAGCACAAGGCATTGATGCTACAATGCTCGATTTGCAACAAATTACACAAAAAATGAACAGTAAAGAAGGCTCTTTGGGCTTGCTTATAAACGATCGTTCATTTTACGATAACTTAAACCAAACAACCACTAGTGCTAATCAATTGGTAATCGATTTAAAAGAAAACCCAAAACGGTATGTGCATTTTTCTTTGTTTGGGGGGAAGAAATAATGTTTTAAAAATACGGAATATTAGATACAAAAAGCGACCGTAAAAACTCAATTGTTTTTGCGGTCGCTTTTTGTATTATTGTAACCTACTCGCCAAAAGTAAACAAGTAACCCACATTTAGTTGCCAGGCATTTGTATTAAAAGAATCTTCGATAAAATTTTCTCCATAACCTTTACAGTATCTAATTTCTGTCAATAATCGGCCAGGTCCCATTTTGTAAGTTACGCCTCCGCCAATATGAAAACCAACATCCATTTTTTCGATAAGATTACTGTCGTCAGAAACGGTCGTAACTGTTTTTTCGTCGCCAACAATTAGTTCAGACCTAAGCGGAGCTGCAATGTATGGTCCGGCAAGACCAAATACCTTGAATTTTTCTTTGCCACCACTAATTTTTAACAATAACGGTAGCTCTAGATAACCTAAGGTAGCTTTTGTGCTATTAAAAACGTTACTCCCTTTTCGGCTATAGTTAAGCTCCATCTGGAAGGAAGCCGCACTGGTATAGCTAAAATTGCAAACTAAACCCAAGTTCGTACGCAGGGTAGGGTCGTAGATGCCGCTTTTTTCGTAAATTTTTGTACTCTGAATACCGCCTTTTATACCTATGGCCGTTTGTGCAGTTAAGCTAAATCCGATAAGCAAGATAGCAAAAATCAAGTTGAATTTTTTCATTTTTTTTCTGTATTAATGTGTGATTTTTTTTTTTTTTTTTCAAATATATTAAAAAATACTTAACACAAGTAGAATTCTAGAAAGAAACTAGTGCCATGTTCTGCTTTTGTTTTAAACCATATTTTTCCACCGCTTCCTTCAACTATGTTTTTAACAATGGCAAGTCCTAAGCCCATGCCACTCGATTTGGTAGTGAAATTTGGTGAGAACAATAACTTTTCAGCTTCTTTCTCAATGCCGGCTCCGTTATCTTTAATTTCAATAAGAATGCTTTTCTCGTTTACTTGAGCTTTAATAGTAACTATACCTTTTTTAGTAGTAGGTATTGCCTGAATGGCATTTTTAATCAAGTTATTAAAAACCTGTGTCAGTTGTTCTTTGTCGGCCAAAATATAGGCTTCATCAACCGTGCTTTTGAAGTTTAATTTTATGGCTTCGTTAGTATGGGCAAATAAATTTACAACCGACTCTATTCGAGCAATAATATTAACCCGTTCTTGTTTGGCTTCGGGCATCTTTGCAAAATCAGAAAAGGAGCTGGCTATGCGCGATAAGTTCTCAATTTGTTCTATCAGCATTTGTGCAGTTTTAGAAAAATACGCCTCAAACGCTTCGCTTTTCAACTCCTGCATCCGTTGCAATTGTTGAATCGATAATTTCATTGGTGTTAAGGGGTTGTTTATTTCATGGGTAATTTGTCGTGCCATTTGTTTCCAGGCAACTTCTCGTTCAGACTGCGCTAATTTATCGGCACTTTTTTCCAGTTTTTCTATCATTAAGTTATACTGACTTACCAAGCGCCCAATTTCATCGTTGCGCAAATACACTAGTTTTTCGTTGTAGCCTTTAAGACTAAAGCTTTTGATTTTGTTCTCTAATGCCTTAATGGGTTTAGAAAGTTGGTTATTTACAATAAAACTTACCAATAGAGCTATGAAAATAATAAACAAATAAACGTTGATAATTACAGCAAGCAGGCTAAATACTTGTTTTTGTATTTCATTCGAGCTTAAAAAAGAGGGTACCGAAATATAGCCCATTAGCTCATTGTTTTCGTTAAATATTTCTGTGTATGAAGCTAAATAACTAAGCTCACCAATGTATTCTGTTTGTGTAATTTCATTTGCTTTAGTGAAAAAAGGATTCGGCGATATACGGTAACTTAGCAGTCCTTTGGAAAAAATTATTGGTTGAGAGGTAGCCACTAAAAACCCTTTTTCGTCGTAAATATGAATGTCTGTTTCGTAGGTATTCGACAAATCTTGTAAGAAAAAATTCAGGTCAACTGTATTTGATTGTGCAAGGTTGTTGTACTGTTTAAGGCTCTCTTGAATGTATTTTTTTATATACTTGGTTTTGTTTTTTAGTTCGTTGCTTTGTTTGTTTTTATACTGATTGATAGTGAAAGTAATCGAAAACAAAAAGATGCTTAAAAAACTGATAATCAACAAGAAGATAAAAGCCGTTTGCAAGCGCGATAAAAAACTTAGCTGCTGTTGGCTTTGTTTTCGTTTAAAAGTAAGTATGCCGTAAAAAATAAATAATAAGAAAAAGTACAAGGCCAACAGATAAGCCCCAAAAACGATGTAAACATAATATCCGCTTGCTTTGGGCTGACTAATAACTATGCTTGCCGATTGATTCGTTTTAAAAACAAAATGCATGTATCCATCTTTACTAAAGGCATAATAATTCTTATTTTTTACTGGTACCCATTGCAAGGTCTTGGGAAATTCGTATTCGCCAATTTGAGAACTGATGCTGTTGTTTTTGTAGCGTGCAATTGACAGTGTGTTGCTGTATGATTTAGATTTTCCGGCATTGAGTAACGGTTCTGGATAGCTATAGCTACTCGAACGCAATTTAGAATGGAACTCAATAAATACCACCACATTATTCAAAGGTATTTTGCCAATATAATCCATTTTAGCCGATTCGTTGGAACAATAATAGAAAGCCGTTTGTTTTACTTGTTCGCTATTTTTAAGCAGTTTGTCGTAAAAGCTTTTTCTCTCTAAATCGCTTTTGGAAGGATTGGAATTATCTATTATATAAGTCTTAATATCGTAATTGGATGACCAAAATCCCCGAAAATAATTATCCATTACAAATGCCTGCATATCAGTGCCGGCTGTTTTGTTCAATGCTATTTTATTTATGTTCGAGTCTTTTTTAAGTTTTTTATCCATTTCTTCGAATAATATTTCGGAAAAAATATTTCGGTTTAACACATCTCCCGAACTAATGTTTTCGGCCAAGGCCTTGTATTTTTCTTGTAATTTTATATTGCTATGTATAACAGAAAAATGCACAATTAATGCCGTACTAACAATAAGTAAAAAAGCCAAACTGCTTAAGTTTATTTTGGTATTTTTGTAATGAATATAATCAACCGAACTGCTCAAGATAATATACCATACGGCAAGCATACAGTAGTTTTTGTTAACAAAAAAGAACCAAACAAAAGCCGCTGCTGCAATTAGTAAGTTAGAAATAAAATTTTTAACTAATGATGATCTTGCTCTAACAACTTGTAAGCTTTTTAATCTTAGTAAAATAAAACCACTAATCCAGCTAATAATAAGCATTACAGCGATGACAGAGGGTGCTGATATGTTTTCTAGTTTGTATAGGGTAATTTCGAAAGAAGCATTGTAAATGATGCTATTAAAAAGCCAGCTTATAAATGCAAAAAATACCGCACTTACTAAGTTAAGATATAGACCAGTAAAACTGTTTAGCTTTTTATCTAAAGTAATTTTTGGAAGCGTAACCCGTCGATATAAAAATGAGATTTCGGCCAATAAAAAAACGCTCACGATAGTTAAACTCCCTAACGAGTTAAGTATACTGCCGGAAGCATAGTAAATAGGGGAGAAGAAATCTTGCGAAAACATCATCCAAGGTTCGTTAATACGAATGCCTAAGTATATAAGTGTTGAAAGCACGAAAAACGATACAAGGAAGTCGTTAAGCCGCGGTTTCTTTTTATGCTGCAATAAGTAGCTGTTTTTGCTAAGTAGGTACAAAATACATAAGCCAACCACCCAAAAAATCATGCTCCAAACTGATAGTGTTTTGTTATAAACAGCAATATTTTCTTTATTTAAGGAGAATAGGTATTCGTTTTCCGGACTAAAAATGGCGTATGCATCTTTTGCCGTACCGTAAGTAATTTCGATACGATTATCCATGCCGTAATCTGCTTCGAAATCATTTTTAAGGTAATCGTTGGGGTCTGCGTAGTTGTTTTTTATTCGAACTAAGGCAAGTATGAGGTATTGCTTATAGTTTATTGAACGGTACACACAGCTTATTCCTTGAAGCTGTTCAAACGAAGTATTGGCTTTGTTTGCTTGAAGTATTTCCGGTACGGCAATCTCGTTTTCTGTCCAAAAAAATAAAGAGTCGTTTTGGTAAATATAAAAAGAAATACCTTGATTAGATTGGATGTTATTTAAGGTAAGGTTATTTTGTTCAATAGTTTGCTTAATCTCATTAAGCGCTTCATCAGCAAGCAAAAGTTTTTTGTTTAGTACGGTTTGAAAGTTTTTAATTTCCAAATCGTTTTCCGGCGATTTAGTATAGTGGTATTGAAAAATGCCGGCAATGATAAAGCACAGAATCATTGATGCTACGCCCAAATAATAAAGCTCTCGGTTCTTTTTATTTGTCAGCAAGTAAGGGTAGTTATTCATGATGATACGGTTCTCCTTTTAGTATTGTCATGCTTCGATACAGTTGTTCTAAAAACACCAAACGAACCATTTGATGCGAAAAAGTCATTTTTGATAGGGATAATTTTTCGTTAGCCCGTTGGTAAAGTTTATCCGAGAAACCATATGGCCCGCCAATAATGAAAACTAATCGTTTATTTACTGTAGCCATTTTTTTCTGCATATACAGTGCAAAATCCATCGATGAAAATGATTTTCCTTTATCGTCGAGCAAAACAACAATATCAGAATCTTGTACAAACGTAAGCATTAGCTCCGAACTTTTTTCTTTTTGTTGGTCGAAAGATAAGTTTTTTGTGTTTTTTGGTTCGGTAATTACCTTCATTTCAAAAGGCAGATAGTGCGTAAGCCTTTTGTGGTAGTCGGCTATACCTTCTATCAAATAAGCATCGTTTGTTTTACCTATAGCTAGCAGTACTATTTTCATAAGCTGTGAGTAGGGTTGTAAGTAAAATACAAAAAACAGTTAGGTAAAGAAAAAAGAATTATTTTTGTTGTTCGTTATATTTAATGAATAAAAATATATTATTGTAGTTCTCTCCCTTTAATTAGGGTGTTACTTATTAGCTGTTTTCATTAAAATGTAAATTAAATCCCTTCGGTTATTGGCCGTTGGTTGTACATTGTTAAATAGTGCAACTTTAGATGCAAATATCGCAGAAAAAAATAGATTTTTAAAATTAGCCTTTTTTGTTTTACTTTCGCATTCGCATCTGAACAATTTTTAGTTTAGTTAATAAGTTAGCGTTGTAATTAGCATATAAAAAGGTTCTTGGTATTATATTTGAATACCAATCGACAAAAAAATATTGTAATGAAAAATTGCCTCCTAATAATTCTTTCTTTTTTCATATTAGTTTCATTGCCTATTCAAACTACTTCAGCTCAAAAAAGCAGTTTCTCGGCGAAATTAATTAAGTCGTTCGAAACAGGAGATGCAGAAATGCTTTCTACTTTATTAAATGATAATGTTGAATTAGTAATACCACGCACAGAAAATTTTTTCGCAAAACAACAAGCAAAAAGTATTCTAGTCGATTTCTTTCGCAAAAACCCCATTATCGATTTTACCATTTTACATAATGGCAATAAAGAAAATGCTTCTTTTTTAATAGGAACCCTCGTTTCGTCAAAAGGAAGTTTTCGTGTTTCTGTTTTCTCGCGAAAAGTGTCCAATCAATCCTTAATTTATCAACTTCGAATAGAAGATCCCAATGAGTAATTATTATAAAACACTTATTCCTTATTGGTTTGCTGAAGATATCGGAGACGGAGATCACACTTCGCTTTCGTGTATTCCGGATACAGCCATAGGTAAATCACAACTTATTATTAAAGAAAAAGGCGTATTAGCCGGAGTAAGGGTTGCACAAGCCATTTTTGAGTCTTTTGATCCGCAACTAAAAACTACCGTTTTTATTCAAGATGGTGCCGCAGTAAACCCTGGTGATATTGTTTTTGAAGTAGAAGGCAAGGTGTTGTCTTTGTTGCAAACTGAGCGATTAATGCTTAATGTTATGCAACGAATGAGTGGCGTAGCAACCGTTACCGCTACCTATGTAAAGCAATTGGCAGGGTTAAAAACCAAGGTGTTGGATACCCGAAAAACAACGCCCGGTTTGCGTATGCTCGAAAAAGAGGCCGTAAAAATTGGGGGAGGCACTAATCATCGTATTGGTTTGTTTGATATGATTTTGCTTAAAGACAATCATGTTGATTTTGCCGGCGGCATAGCCAATGCCATTAATCGTGCTAAACAGTATTGCAAAGAGCATAATAAACCCTTGAAAATTGAAATTGAAGTGCGTAATTTTGATGAGTTGCAGCAAGCCTTGGCTTGTAGTGGCGTTGATCGGATTATGTTGGATAATTTTACCCCTGCAGATACCCGCAAAGCAGTAGCCATTATTGATGGTAAATGCGAAATTGAATCCTCCGGAAATATTACGGTGGAAACGCTCAGAGCCTACGGTGAATGTGGGGTCGATTACATTTCTGTAGGAGCGCTAACCCACTCTGTTAAAAGCTTAGATATAAGTTTTAAAGCTGTTAAATAGCTTATTGTAAATATTTTATAGCTCCCTGTTTGGCTTGTCCAAGCAGGGAGTTTTCTTTTGCTATAAAGTTATCAACAGTTTTTTGTAATAGTTTTGAAATTCTTTTGTAACAATAATTTCAAAAAGTAAATTTGCATCCATAATTTATAAAACATTCATTTTTACAAACCAAGAACAGCACGAGATGAATTACGGACTTTTTGATTTATTACACCTTGTAGGTTCTTTGGGCCTTTTTCTTTTTGGTATGGAGATGATGAGCGAAGCTTTGCAAAAATCTGCAGGTAGCAAGTTGCGCTCTATTATGGCAGCCATGACTTCTAACCGATTGATGGGTATTATTACAGGGGTATTGGTTACTGCTGTTATTCAATCCTCAAGTGCCACAACAGTAATGTTGGTTAGCTTTGTAAATGCCGGTTTAATGTCTTTGGTTCAATCTATTAGCGTAGTTATGGGAGCTAATATTGGAACAACCATTACGGCATGGATTATATCAATATTTGGTTTCAAAGTAAATATTAGCGATTTTTCTATTCCTATTATTGCCATCGCTTTTCCGTTGATATTCTCTAAGCGAAACTCGCGCAAAAATTGGGGGCACCTTTTAATTGGGTTCGCTTTGTTATTTCTGGGGCTCGATTTACTCAAAGGTTCAGTACCCGATGTAAAACAAAATCCGGAAATACTACAGTTTCTAAGTGCATATACCGAATTAGGGTACTTATCAATTATTTTATTCTTATTTGTTGGAACTCTACTTACCATTGTAGTGCAATCGTCAAGTGCAACAATGGCCATTACCCTGATAATGTGTGCCCAAGGATGGATAACTTACGAGATTGCCGCAGCTATGGTACTTGGAGAGAATATAGGCACTACAGTTACGGCAAATATTGCGGCCATATCTGCCAATGTTTCGGCTAAACGAACAGCATTAGCGCACACTGTTTTTAATGTATTTGGTATTATGTGGATACTAATTGTGTTTTATCCGTTTACGGCTATGGTGCAATCTATAGTATCCTACTATATGGGCGCAACTGAGTTAATGCAATTAGATGCTTTTTCTTTGTCATTATTTCATACTATGTTTAATATTACCAATGTGTTGGTGTTGGGTTGGTTTGCAGTGCCTTTAGCCAATTTGGTTACCAAAATGATAAAACAAAAACATTCCGACGAAGAATTTAAACTCACCTATATTTCTACCGGATTATTGTCAACATCAGAGCTATCGGTATTGCAAGCACAAAAAGAAATTTTGGTGTATGCCGAGCGTATACAAAAGATGTTTGGTATTGTAAAAGAGTATTATGCCGAAACCCATCCAAACAAACAAGCCAAAATTTTTGCACGTATTACCAAATACGAAAATATTAGTGATAGGATGGAAGTGGAAATAGGCGAGTATTTAAGTCAACTTACTGAAGGTCAGTTGGCTGATGAAAGTAAGGCCAAAGTATATAAAATGCTTCGAATTATTACTGAAATAGAAAGCTTGGCTGATGGCTGTTATAACTTATCGCGAGTTATTGAGCGAGGAAGAATTGAAAAAGTGGAAATGCCTGATTGTATAGATGGTAACTTGGCTGAAATGTTTCGATTGATTGATGATGCGATTATTGCTATGTTACAAGTGTTGAAGAAAATGGATGATGACCGAATTGACATTACTAAGTCAATCAACTTAGAAGATGAGATTAATTATGCGCGCAATCAGAATAAGCTAAAAAATGTATGCGATGTAAAAGATTGTACTTACCAATACAATACCAGTATTATTTATATGGATATGGTAGTGGAATGCGAAAAAATGGGCGATTATATCATTAATGTGGTTGAAGCCGCTGCAGAGGGGAAAGAGTAGTAGTTTTTTTTTTTTTTTTGTGACACTATCCCATAAAGTGTGTAAGTTGAAAAGTTAAGGCTTGGATTTTATAATCTGAGCCTTTTTTCAAATATAAGAACAAATTGGTTCAAAACAATACCCCAATTCTGGATAGGCATACTCCATTTTTTAGTAGCCTCTTTTAGAGCAAGATATACTGATTTTAGCACTGCGTCATCCGTTGGAAAAGACATTTTATTTTTAGTGTATTTTCTAATTTTACCATTCAAATTTTCTATTAAATTGGTTGTGTAGATGATTTTTCTGATTTCTAAAGGGAAGTCAAAAAACACAGTAAGTTCATCCCAGTTATCTCTCCAAGATTTTATAGCATAAGCATATTTAGTTTCCCATTTAGCAGCAAAGTCCTTTAAGGCCATTTCTGCAGCTTGTTTGTTTGGAGCAGTATAAATGTGTTTCATGTCGGCAGAAAACTCTTTTCTATCCTTCCAAACCACATATTTGCAGGCATTTCGGATTTGATGCACTACGCAGATTTGTGTTTGAGACTCAGGGAAAACGCTTTTGATAGTTTGAGTAAATCCATTAAGGTTGTCTGTGGCAGTAATTAAAATATCTTCTACCCCACGAGCTTTTAAATCAGTTAAAACACTCATCCAGAAGCTGGAAGACTCGTTTTTACCAAGCCACATACCTAAGACTTCCTTTTTTCCTTCTTTGGTAAGCCCTACTGCTAGATAAATTGTTTTATTTATCACTTTGGAGTTCTCTCGAACTTTAAAAACAATACCATCCATCCAAACTATCAAATAAAGCTCCTCTAATGGTCTATTTTGCCACGCAAGAGCTTCGCTGGCAACAGCATTGGTGATACGAGAAATGGTGGATGTGGAAACATCAAAATCATACATTTCTTTTATTTGTTCCTCAATATCACTTACACTCATTCCCTTGGCATAGAATGAGATAATGATGTTTTCCAACCCTTCAATGATATTGTGTCTTTTGGGAACCAACATAGGATCAAATGAACCATCTCTATCTCGGGGGACTTTAATTTCATCTTCTCCAAATGAGGTCTTTATCTTCTTGGAGCCATGCCCATTACGATAATTACCTGTACTGGTCTTTTGATGTTTCTCATAATCCAAATGAGAATCAAGTTCTACCTCGAGCATATGTTCCACTGCTCTTTTGTGCATCTCTTTGAAGAAGGATGTTAAATCCGCTCCATTCTTGAAAGACTTATAAAAGTCCTTGTTGTTTAATAATTCTTCTTTGTCAATCATAACTATGTAGTTTATAAAAATAGCAAAAAGTTATTTCCGAAAATTATTTTTTGAGTTTTTGTGGACTCAAAATAATTTTCAGAATAACTTTTCAACTTACACAGTTAGTGAGATACTACCTTTTTTTAGCTCAGCACATGTAAAAGAGCGCAAATTATTGAATATAAGTCAATAGTTTGCGCTCTTTGTAATTAGTGAAAATAATTAAGGCGTAATGAATTGCTCGGGCTAGTTTTGTGTTACTATTTAAAAGATTAATCCCAGAAGCCTTGTTTTTTAAGTACATCCAGCAACACTTTCGAGAAATGTTCGTTATTGGCTTTTGTATAACGGATATCGGTAAATACCTGTGCCAGTGTTTCTTTACTGTTTTCGGCAATAAATTGTTTGTGTTTTGCAATGGCTTCTTTTTCGGCGTATATTTTTTCTATTGTAGCTGCTGTATAGTCTTTGTACGATTCATAATGCACAATGCCCTCCAAAGGAAGTCGGTCTTCTTGTGCGGGTTCCTCATCAGCATAACCAACCGTAATTGTGGTTACGGGAACCACATAGTTGGGTAAGCTTAGCTGTTCAATAATCTTATCGGCGGTATAAGTTGTTGTACCTAGGTAACAAATGCCTAATCCTTTACTCTCTGCAGCAATGCAAAAGTTTTGTGCCGCAATAATCGTATCAATTAAACCCGATGAGAACGATAAGAAATTACCATATCCGGGTTCCGCTTTTCGTAGCAAACACCATTGGTTAAAACGATTAAAATCAACACAAAAAGTTAGTACAACAGGAGCTTGAGTTGTCATTGCCTGATTGAAATGGAAGGGCGCTAAAGCTTTCTTTTTCTCCGTGTCTGTACTAACAATAATGCTGTAAGTTTGCATGTTTCCGGTGTTCGATGCTCTGCACGAAGCTTCGAGTAATTCGGTTAATAATTCAGGCGCTATAGGGGTCGATTTGTATTTTCGAATGGTGCGGTGATTGATGAGTGTAGAAATCATGGCTTGTGGAATTTTTGTATTTGTTGTATCAATAGAAAAATGTACGGCAAAATTACAAAATTTAATTCGGAACAGGCTGTGATAGCTAAAGATTATTCGTATTTTTGTTATCGCATTTATTCCCTGTGTGTTCTGTGAAATATCATGTTGCATGTAGCACTAACAACTAAAATTTTTTACACATGAAAAAAGCATTAATTATATCCGGTACGGTTATTTTGCTAGTATTTGCTGTTTTGTTGTCGGCTCCGTTTTTATTTAAGGACAAAATAGAACAAGCGGTATTAACCCAAGCAAACAATAACCTAAACGCTACCATTGGCTTTAAAAATATTCGGTTAAGTTTTATCCGTAATTTTCCGAACGCCAGTATAGTGTTGCAAGATTTTTATATTGTTGGCAAAGCTCCATTTGAGACAGACACCTTACTTTTTGTGAAAGAAGCTAGTGCCGTAATCGATTTAAGAAGTTTATTTGCTGATACCGGCTATGATGTTAAACGAGTTTTTTTAGAGAACCCCTCGGTTTTTGCCCATGTATTGAAAGATGGAAGGGTTAATTGGGATATTTCCATTCCGGATACTGCTGTTGTCGCAGATAGCACGCAAACGACATCAGCCTTTAGATTGAAATTGCAGCAGCTCACTATAGAAAACGGTAGCATAAAATATATTGATGAACAAGCCAATATCAGTTTTTTGCTTCAAAATTTAAATCATAGCTTGTCTGGCGATTTAACCGCAGAAACGACCTTGCTCCAAACAAGTACAACGGCAGGAGCTCTTACCCTGGAAATGGACAATATTGCATACTTAAAAAAGGCTACTGCTTTGTTGAATGCTGATATAAAGGCTGATTTAAAGAATATGGTGTTTACTTTTAGTGATAATAAATCGTCTATAAACGCCATTGAGTTTGAGTTAAATGGTTGGGTGAAAATGTTAGAAAATGGCTATGATATGGACATCAAACTAAATGCTCCAGGAACAGATTTTAAACAAATTTTATCCATGATTCCGGCTATCTATGCCAAAAACTTCGAGAGCATAGAAACTAAAGGCAATGTAACACTAGATGGAGTGGTAAAAGGTTTATATACCGATAGTTTATTTCCTTCGTTTTTAGTAAATATGCTTGTTACTGATGCTTGGTTTAAGTATCCTGCGTTGCCTAAGTCGGTTGATGATATCAATATTTCTGCAACGATTTCAAATCCAGGTGGCTTACTTGATTACACCAAAATTCAGGTTGAAAATTTTGCCTTTGTGTTGGGAGGAAATCCTTTTACAGGTACAGTAAGTGTTGCCACACCTGTGAGTGACCCCGATATTGATTTCTTTGCTAAAGGGAAATTAAATTTAGGCATGATAAAAGAAGTGTATCCCTTAGATAGTGGCATGGAACTCACCGGAATAGTAGATGCTGACCTAAAATTAAAGGGAAAAATGTCGTATTACGATAAGGAACAATACGAAAAGTTTTTCTTCGATGGCGGATTGAAATTGGCTGATATGGTGATTAAAACTACGAGTTTACCACATGTGGTAGAGATAAAAAAAGCGGAACTCGATTTTAATCCTAAGTTTGTAAACTTACCTGTTTTTCAACTAAAAATTGGTAAAAGTGATTTGTCGGGTAGCGGTAAATTGGAGAATTTTATTCCTTTTGTTTTGCGCAATGAAATATTAAAGGGCAACTTGCAAACGCAATCGGTGTACTTAAATGTAGCAGATTTAATGACAGATACAGTTGCTCTTGAAACAGCAACGAATAAAGATACTACGGCTATGGCTATTGTGGCTTTGCCGGCAAATTTAAATTTTTCGCTTAATTCTAGCTTCAAAAAAATTATTTTTGGAACAATTGTGATTGATAATGCTAAAGGGAGTTTACTACTAGCTGATTCAAAACTTAGTTTTAAAGATATAAGTCTACAAACCATGGGTGGTACTGTCCTTATGAATGGCGAATATAACACACAAAACTTGAGTAATCCGCTTGTTGATATAGATTTTAAGATGAACAATGTGTTGTTTTCCGAATTATTTACCCAAGTTGAAACAATACAAAAATTAGCGCCAATTTTTGCCAAGACAAGCGGTAGGTTAACAACAAACTTAACACTTAAAACCAAGTTAGGTAATGATATGATGCCCGATATTAACACTTTATACAGCAAGGGTTTGTTGGTGTCCGATAACCTAGCTATTAAAGATGTAAAGGTGCTAAATAATTTGGGCACGGTATTAAACCGCGACGAACTCAAAAATCCGGAACTCGACAGGGTGTCTGTTCCTTTCGAAATTAAGGATGGACGAGTATTTACAGATCCTTTTGCTATGACAGTAGGCGAAACCACCATCAATATGGATAAAGGCTCAACCGGTATCGATCAAACCATTGATTATACCATGAAACTGGAAATTCCAACTCCGGAATCGACACTTATTAAACTCAATAAAATTGGCGTTCGTTTAGGGGGGTCGTTTAGTAAACCTACGGTTAAAATTGAAACAAGAGAGATGCTTAAAGATGTAGCTGCTACTCTAAAAAGCCAAACTAAAGAAACAATGGACGAGGTAAAGGTAGTGGCTAAAGAGCAAATTACCGAAATAAAAGAACAGCTTAAAGAAGGTATTGCACCGGAGTTAAAAGAAGCAGGGCAAAACATAAAAGAAGGTGGAAAAAAAATAATCAAAGGGATATTTAAAAAGGATGATAGTAAATAAATGGTAGTTGGAACAAAATGTTAAATGTTGCTCACCTATTCTTTGTAGGCCAAGCAGACATTCTATATAAATGCCATTTTTCTATATTCAGAGATCTCAAATCCTCCAACATTTTTGGGTTGAGTTTTTTTACCCCTTGTAAATAGATAAAAGTGCTTAGTTATAAATACAGTAAATTAATTTTTCAGTGAAATATCTTATATTGTTGATGCTTTTTTGTTATGGAAGTGTAGCTTTTTCCGACCAAAAAAAAGAAGCTGATTTGTTGTTTGAGCAATCAAATTTTGTTGAGGCTATAGTACATTATGAAGCATTACTGCAACATAAGCCTTTCGACACAGATATCAATTTTAAATATGGCCTTTGCTTGCTGAATACAGGAGCTCCCGATCGTGCCGTTAAGTATTTACAGTTGAGTGCAAAGAGAAATCCGGAGGCTTATCTGTATGTAGCCGATGCCTATTATTACAGTTATCAATTTGAAGATGCAATAAAAGCATACACTAAGCTATCTGTTTCGACAGAACTCGACTCCATTGTAATTTCCATTGCAAAGAAAATTGAAAAGGCTACTGCCGCTCTGCGTATGTTGTCGGTGGTAGAAGAAATAGTGCTAACCGATAGTATGCGTGTTGGTAAGGCAGATTTCTTTAAGCACTATCCGCTGAAAGGGGCTGATGCCGGCAGTCTGTTTGCCAGTATTGAAACCGATAGTGTTTCGTTACCCCTTACCGCATACCTTTCTCCCCGAAAAGACCAACAAATACTTACCGATACTGTAAACGGTCAAACAGATATGCTTCGTTCGTATAAATTGCTCGACGGTTGGTCAGAGAAACTTCCACTTTCCGATGTTATCAATACCTCAGCAAACGAAAACTTTCCTTATTTGTTATCGGATGGTATTAGCTTGTATTTTTGTTCCGATGGCGATAATTCAATAGGGGGGTACGATATTTTTATCAGTCGTTTTAGTTCTGATAGGAGCGATTTTCTATTGCCCGAAAATATCGGTATGCCTTTCAACTCTCCGTATAACGATTATTTACTGGTTGTAGATGAAGAGAATGGTGTGGGCTGGTTTGCTTCGGATAGATACCAACACGAGGATTCTGTACTAATTTATCAATTTATACCTCAACAAAAAAAACAGTTTGTGCAAACAGCCGACTCAAGTGCCTTACTCTCTTTTGCTCAACTAAAAGCATATCGACTGCCCGACGAACCGGTGGATATTAGTTGGCAAGATTCGCTCGATTTTGTTCCGGTTAATACGCAAAGCGCGTTAAAGTCAATGCATTTTGTAATTACCGATGAAATTGCCTATACTTCTGTTAGTCAGTTTGTTAGTGACGAAGCAAAAGTG
Source organism: Paludibacter jiangxiensis (assembly GCA_945897785.1). GTDB lineage: Bacteria > Bacteroidota > Bacteroidia > Bacteroidales > Paludibacteraceae > JAFGVL01. The sequence goes on along the minus strand of CAMDGD010000003.1, from coordinate 1,105 downwards.
GCTTATGAAATGGCCGAGAAATATCGCCTAAGACTAATAGATTTGCAAGAAAAACTACAGGAAACAAGAACAGCATATGCCTTTTTAGCGGGAGATAGTGAGCAAAAGAAAATGGTGGCAACCATTCGAACTATGGAGATAGAATATGAAAAAATAAAAGAATTACCCATTTTCTATTATAAAAAAGCACGCAACGAAGAGATAAAATCCTTAGCTGCTCTAAAATAAGTGTGTTGAGCCTGCTAAAATTAATTGCTATCGGTTTGCTGATAGCTTTTTTTTGTAAATAAAAAACTGTACTTTTATCCGCCCTTATAAAGTATTTTATAATGTTGTATCCACTAAAATTTGAACCCATACTTAAGCGACCTATTTGGGGCGGAAATAAGTTGAAAGAGCTATTTGGTAAAGGACCTGATTCTGAAGAGCCTATAGGCGAGAGTTGGGAGCTGTCGGGCTTGCCCGGACACGAGTCGCTTGTTGTTAACGGCCTCCTTGCCGGAAACACCATCAACGAATTGCTCGAAATTTATATGGACGAATTGGTTGGAGCTAAGGTCTTTGAACAATTTGGTAATGAATTCCCTTTGTTGTTTAAATTTATTGCATCGTCAGATACCCTCTCTATACAAGTACACCCCAACGACGAAATGGCAGCAGCTCATAATGCCATGGGCAAAACCGAAATGTGGTTTGTTATTGATGCCGAAGAAGGATCGGAGCTTATACTCGGGTTTAATAAGCAAATGGATAAGGAATCGTGTTTAGCGCATATCGAAAACAACACCCTCGAAACTGTTTTAAACAAAGTGAAGGTTAAAAAAGGCGATGTGTTTTATATCCCCGCAGGTATGGTGCATGCCATTGGTAAAGATATTTTGCTTGCCGAAGTGCAGCAAGCAAGCGATATCACTTACCGCTTATACGATTACGGCAGGGTCGATAACAACGGACAAGCCCGCGAACTACATATTGAAGAAGCCTTGGAGGCTATTAACTTTGATGATACTTTTGATGCAAAAGTAGGTTATCAAGAAAAAAATAACACCCCCATACCATTGGTTAGTTGCGATTATTTTACCGTTAATCTCTATCAGTTAGATAA
>CAMDGD010000002.1 GCA_945897785.1 Paludibacter jiangxiensis | reverse complement strand
ATATCATACACCACGCGGTTTACTCCCTTTACTTTATTTATTATTTCGTTGGACATTTTGGCCAAGAACTCGTACGGCAGATGTGCCCAATCGGCAGTCATGGCATCGGTAGATGTAACTGCACGCAAAGCCACCGTATTTTCGTAAGTTCGTTCATCGCCCATTACTCCAACCGATTGTACGGGGAGTAAGATGGTGCCTGCTTGCCATACCTTATCGTACAAATCCCAATCCCGTAAGCCTTGAATATAAATATCATCTGCCTCTTGCAAAATGCGTACTTTTTCGGGGGTAATATCGCCCAAAATACGAATACCCAAGCCTGGACCCGGAAAAGGATGCCGTTTAATTAAATGCGGCATCATACCCAATTCGATACCCACACTGCGCACCTCATCTTTAAATAAAAGCCGAAGCGGTTCTACCAATTTAAGGTTCATTTCTTTAGGCAACCCACCCACATTATGGTGCGATTTAATTACATGCCCTGTAATTGAAAGCGATTCAATAATATCGGGGTAAATGGTTCCTTGTCCGAGCCATTTTACATCCTGTATCTTTTTTGCTTCTTGATTAAAAATATCAATAAAACCGCTACCAATAATTTTTCGTTTTGCTTCCGGCTCACTTACTCCTGCCAAATCCTTATAAAACTTCTCTTTGGCATCAATACCCAACACATTCAAGCCAAGGTGCGCATAATCTTCCAACACCTTTTCAAACTCGTTTTTACGCAACAAACCATTATCAACAAACACACAAGTTAGGTTTTTACCAATGGCCTTATGCAATAATACTGCAACAACAGATGAATCTACTCCACCAGACAGCGCTAAAATCACCTTATCATTGCCTAGTTTCTCTTTCAACATATCCACTGTTTCTTCAATAAAGGAAGCCGGAGTCCAATCTTTCTTAAATCCACATATATCGACAAAATTCTCCAAAATTTGCTTACCACATTCGGTATGAAACACTTCCGGATGAAATTGAACACCCCAGGTATTTTCATCGGTTACACGATACCCAGCAATTTTTACTTGCGGTGTGCTAGCAATAATACTAAAGTTTGATGGTATTTGCGTAATGGTATCTCCATGCGACATCCATACCTGAGCATCTTTCTCTACGCCTTTCAACAAGGCATCACTGTTATTGATTTCGGTGAGGTGTGCACGACCGTACTCACGCGAACCTGCCGGCTCTACTTTACCGCCGGAGGTATGCGAAATAAACTGTGCGCCATAGCAAATGCCCAACACAGGAAACTTCTTGCGAATATTAGATAAATCGGTTTTAAAAGCCGCTTCATCATATACTGAAAACGGACTACCTGAAAGAATTACGCCCTTTACATTACTAGCATCATGAGGAAATTTATTATACGGCACAATTTCACAATAGGTGTTTAACTCGCGCACGCGTCGTGCAATTAACTGTGTGGTTTGCGAACCGTAATCAAGGATAATAAGTTTTTCGTGCATGGGGAATGAACTTGAATTTTTTGTATGCACAAAAGTAAGGAAATAACTACTAAATCAACAAACGGAAAAGTATTAAAAAAGAAAAAAATCGGAACTTATATATTTATTCAATACAAACTGCGGATGCAAACAAATACTCTCAACAAGAACCCTAACAAATGCTTTATTAATAAGTTTTTCATCCAATCGATGGGCTCAGATATTTAGGTAAAAAAATGCAAGGACTGGTTTAATATAGCATTTTTTATTTGCAGCTCTTGCGAATAAGCCAATTGATGAATGTACTAATACAAACCGGCATTTTTTATTTGGAAGTGATAAAAATTCGAAGGTCAAGAAAGTACTTGTCCACAAATTAGCACCAATTTACACGAATTTCGGTAGTGCAAATTTTTACTTTTGATAGTAAAACGCAGACCCCGTCTTTTGTCTTTACTCTTTATTCTTTTGTCTATATTCTTGGTTCTTTATTCTTGATTCTAATACATCATTAATCAACAAAGAACTATCTCCATAACTCAAAAACCTGTAGTCATTTTCGAGTGCATAAGTATATACCCCCTTCCAATCTCCAGCAAGGAAGGCTGAAATTAATAACAACAAGGTACTTTTAGGCTGATGAAAATTAGTGATAATAGCCTTTACCAAGTTAAATTGATAGCCGGGAGCAATAATAATCTGAGTAGAAGTTTGCAGCCTATCCAATTGCTTGCTTTCAAGGTAAGTTAGTATGTTTTGCAACGCTTTTGTTGTCGTAATAGTAAATTCTGTTTGATAAGGCATCCATTGCATTATAGCTAATTCAGCTTGTGTTGCATTTGGATTCTTTTCTAGTAAGACACCAACATAATAGAGACTTTCGAGTGTACGAACAGAGGTTGTTCCCACCGCCACAATCGTATCTATTTTTGTAAGCAATCGCGCTATAGTTTCTTTCCGTACCGAAATTAATTCGGCATGCATAGTGTGCCCTTCAATAACATCCGATTTTACAGGCTGAAAAGTACCTGCACCCACATGCAAGGTAAGTTCATTTGTTTCTATGCCTTTGGCTTGCAAGTTTGCGAGCACTTGCGGAGTAAAATGCAAGCCTGCCGTTGGAGCAGCTACCGAACCCTTAATTTTAGAATACACGGTTTGGTATGTCTCTTTATCTTTTTCAATGGTGCTTCTATGAAGGTACGGCGGAATAGGTAATTCGCCGGCCAATTCCAATATGTCAGCAAAATTATAAACCGGATTATCCCAGGTAAAACGAATGATATGGGTGTTTTCAACAGTAGAAATTTTCTCGGCGGTAATCCGTTGAGGCAATACATCGTTCCCCCCAACGAACAATTGCAACACACCAGTTTTCCATTTCTTTAGATTCCCCACCATACATTTCCATTCACAGCATTGTGTTTGCTGAAAAGCTTGAGCATAGTCATTTGGACTATATGGCTCCAAACAAAATACTTCTATCTGGGCTCCTGTATCTTTAGAGAAGATAAGCCTCGCTTGAATTACTTTGGTATTGTTAAATACCAGCAAACTATCTGCGGGCAACATATCGGGAAGCTCAAAAAACTGCCTTGTTGAAATTTTGCCGTTTTTGTACAGCAATAATTTTGAGGCATCCCGTTGCTCAAGCGGAAATTTGGCTATACGTTCATCTGGCAGAGAATAATCGTAATCTGCTATTCGTATTTTATGCGGGTGTTGAAACATTTTATTTGTTTTGATGGACAAAATTAATGAAATTTGCAGAAAACAAACTATGATAGGAAGAGTCTAGAATCTAGATAAAAAAACAAAGAGTAAAGACAAAAGACGGGGTCTGCGTTTTACTATCAAAATTGAAAACATGCACAACTGAAATTCGTGTAAATTGGTGCTAATTTGCGGACCCAATATTTCTTGACCTTCGACTTTTAATCTGCGTTAATCCGTGTAATCCGTGGACCTGTATTTTTTTGACTTTTAACTCTAATTCGTGGACATGCATTCTTTAAAAAAATAAAATACCCGAGACTATACTAAATTACAATCAGATGAAATGGCTTATTAGCATCCTAATCTTACTTAACGCTATATTCTTTTTTTCGTGCGAAGAAGATGAAATCACCCACGAACCTCCAGTAACCGAAATAGACGAACTAAAAGACAGCGCATGCTACATTGTGCAAGTTTTAGATTATCAATATGCCCCCGGACAATACGCCACAAACACAGCATTAACGAACAGCGAGTACTTTGTTGGCAAACCCCACTACCTTTATACCGTTTATCCCGACAACCCAAAATCAGCCGTTTCTTTAGGTGGATTTGGCGGATATATTATCGGAAAATTTAACCATACCATACCCAACCTTGAGGGCAATGACTTGATTGTTTTTTGCGGCAATTCCCCTGCGGCAGAACCGGGCATCGTATCAGTTATGGAAGATACCAACGGAAACGGATTACCGGACGACACTTGGTACGAACTAAGCGGTAGCGCACACAACCACTCAGAAACTTATACCCAGTACCAAATAACCTACTACAAACCAGCCTTAAACGAAAACATAACATGGAAAGATAACAAAGGCAACAGCGACACTTTACGGGTTGGTTTTGGCAGTACAACAAGCTACGCCTGGTGGCCAGACAACACAAAAGACTCCTTACTTTTTACAGGAACCCGCCTACCCGACGCCTACTATAATAACAGCACCGGAACCACAGAAAGCTGGGTGGTATATCCCAATCGTTTCAACTACGGATATGCCGAGAATAATGCAGCAGGCGATTACAACGAAACAAAAAAAGGCAATGAATTTGATATCGCTAATGCCCGCGACTCAGTAGGAAACCCTGTTACTTTAAGTGGCATTCGTTTCATCAAAATTCATACTGCCGTATTGCAACAGGCAGGCTGGCTCAACGAAATATCTACAGAAGTTTATGGCGCAGCAGACCTACGCATGTTAAACGAATAAGGCTTATGAAGAGCACCATAGCAATTCAACTACTTTATTTTTAACAAAAATACCACGCTTTTGTTTTTTTTTCGAAACGGTTTCGCTATTTTTGTGTGAATTTTGCCTCAACATGACTGAAGAACATATTCAATTACTGCACAGCTTACAAGAAAAAATTTCCCGATTAAAAGGGATGTATGAAGCAGAAAAAGCTAAAAACAAAGCTTTAGCAGATGCTTTTAACAAGCAGAAAAATGAATTGATGTATGATCACAAACTCTTGTTGGAGCTTCAAACCAAACACGACAATCTTGTTACTGTCGGACTCCTTTCTACCAACGACGAAGAAAGAAAAAAGGCCAAACAACGATTGACTAAAATGGTGCGGGAAATAGATAAATGTTTAGCTCTTTTAAATCAATAGAGCATGAAAGAGTTTGATTTGCTGACAATTAGTCTTAAGATACAAGAACAACAAGAAGCCTTGCGCTTGCCAATTCCTAGAAATCAAGAGGAAACATACCGCAAAGCATCCGATTTGATTAATGCAGCAATCATAGCATACAGAAAGAAGTATCAGCTAAAACCATTGGAAACAATACTATCCATGGTTGCGTTAAACCTTGCAGTAAACGGTCTTAAAACACAAAATAACAAGGATATAGAACCCCTGTTGGCCGAACTAGAAAGCATGGATGCTGCGTTAGAAGCATACTTACAACAAGAAACTGAAAACTAAACAAACAACTATATTAATCCGCATTATGTTATCGTAAAACCATGGTTTTCGATAAGGTAGTGCGTTTTTTTTAACCAATTAATTTATATAAAAAATGAATATTATTCTAATAATCAGCGCTTTTATAGGCGGAGGTATAATCACTTGGATAACGGTAAATTTTATCGTAAAAACCCGAGCAAAAAATTTAATTCAAGAGGCTGAAGCTAAAGCCGAAGTGCTAAAGCAAAATAAGCTTATTGAAGTAAAAGAGAAGTACCTAAACTTAAAAGAAGAGTACGAAAAACACATTGCCGAGCGTAATGCTAAAATCCAACAAATTGAAGCAAAAATTCAGCAACGAGAAATGCAACAAGGGCAAATTCAAGCAGATTTGCAACGAAAATCATCTGAGACAGATGCTATTAAAGCCAACCTGGAAACTCAAATTGAAGTTATAGAGAACAAAAAGAAAGAACTGGAGAGAATCCATAAAGAAGCGTTGGGTAAATTAGAAAGCATCTCGGGCTTATCTGTCGATCAGGCTAAAGAAAAGCTGGTAGAGTCGCTAAAAGACGAAGCCCAAACAGAAGCCATGTCGTATATCAACGAACGGATGGAAGAAGCTAAAATGACGGCCAATAAGGAAGCTAAACGGATAATTGTGCAAACCATTCAGCGGGTTGCTACCGAAACAGCCATTGAAAATTCCGTTACGGTATTCCATATAGAATCAGACGAGCTAAAAGGACGCATTATCGGTCGCGAAGGTAGAAATATCCGCGCCTTAGAAGCGGCTACCGGTATCGAAATTATTGTTGACGACACCCCAGAAGCCATTGTGCTTTCAGGCTTTGATCCGGTACGGAGAGAAATTGCTCGCTTGGCCTTACATCAATTGGTTACAGATGGTCGTATTCACCCTGCACGCATCGAAGAGGTTGTGGCTAAAGTAAAAAAACAAGTTGAAGAAGAAATCATCGAGACCGGAAAACGAACCACTATCGACATGGGCGTACATGGTTTACATCCTGAGTTGATTCGTATGATTGGTAAAATGAAGTACCGCTCATCTTACGGACAAAATTTATTGCAACATGCACGGGAAACAGCAAACCTTTGTGCTATTATGGCTTCTGAGCTTGGGCTAAATCCTAAAAAAGCTAAAAGAGCAGGCTTATTGCACGATATTGGCAAAGTGCCTGACGATGAGCCGGAATTACCACACGCAATTTTAGGTATGAAACTGGCCGAAAAATACAAAGAGAAACCAGAAATTTGCAATGCCATTGGCGCACACCACGACGAGATAGAAATGACCAGCTTACTATCCCCTATTGTACAGGTTTGCGATGCCATAAGTGGTGCTCGTCCGGGAGCCCGTAGAGAAATTGTTGAAGCCTACATCAAACGACTTAACGACCTAGAGAACCTTGCACTTTCTTATCCGGGAGTATTAAAAACATATGCTATACAAGCCGGCAGAGAGCTACGGGTGATTGTTGGTGCCGACAAAATTAGCGACAAAGATACCGAAACACTATCGTTCGATATCGCTAAAAAAATACAAGATGAAATGACCTATCCGGGACAAGTGAAAATTACGGTGATCAGAGAGACTAGAGCGGTATCTTTTGCGAAATAGAAAACGGATTAATCAGAACAGAGAACGGAGAACAGAGAACGAAATACAAGGAAAACTGTAGATTATGTTTGAGTTTCAGAAGTTAGATGTTTATTTAAAAACGCGTAAGTATTGTAAAGATATAAAGCTATTTATTGCTAAAAGTAAATTAGATTTTATTTTAAAAGATCAACTCAGTAGAGCTTCTACGAGTATATTATTAAACCTTGCCGAAGGGTCGGCAAGGTTTTCAAAAAAAGACAGAAGACATTTTATGGTAATGGCCAGAGGAAGTGTTTTTGAATGTGTTGGCATCATGGATCACTTGGTTGATATTGAAAAAATATCCAAAGAAGGGTACGACTATTTTTATAATACCCTCGAAGAAATATCCAAAATGCTATACGCCATAATCAAAAAACTAGGAGATGACTAACCCTCTTTCCTTCTCTCTCTTTTCGTTCTCTGTTCTCATTTCTCCGTTCTGATTAAAAGGGCCTGTTTGGTTTTGACAGCGGGTAGAGGTGATTTGTAAGCATGCAGTGCGTTGTCGGATAGCACTTAAATCATAGTCGGCACATTTTAACTGGCGAAAATAATTACGCTCTTGCTGCTTAATCGAATTATAGTAGATTAAACTTTATCCGGTCACATGTGATAGGACGAGACATCGCTCGGAAGCTACGCCCTAAAGCGTCCGATCAAGCGGTGTAGAAAATTCAGGGATAGCCAAAGAAAGGTCTTGATTCTTTGGTGAAATTAAAAGACTAAGGATAACATTGGTGGCTTCGGTCTTGTGTTATTTCGAAAACTTAAGCGAAGATAAGCATGTAGAAAGCAAGTTAGTTCCTCGTTTGGACACGGGTTCGACTCCCGTCAGGTCCACAAAAAAAAGTAAGCCATCAGCATTATTGTTGATGGCTTACTTTTTTAAACTTATTCTAGCGGCACATAAATCTCCGTTTTCAACTTCTCAGGGGCTACTCTATCTGGATGACTAATGTATTTTTCCATACATGGTGCATTACGCAACGCACAGCCACTCTCAGGGAGCCATTGGGCAAAAATAGTATCATACACGGCACCGAGATTTTCATACGAACCTTGATACAAAAATACAGCATACTTGCCTCCTCCAATCGTTTTTACACCTATCTCACCTTGTGGTTTAGCAGGTTTAGTAACTACCAAACAAATATCCGTACGCAGTTTATCGGTTTCGGTAATTTGCGGATCATCGTGGTATACACAGATATGTTCAACGCCCTTAGCAAAGAGTTGTTGTTCCTTTACGCAGCCCCATAGTTTGCCCCAGCAGCCACCAAAATCTAATTCGGAGTATTTACCTGTAACAGCTATATACAAGGTTGTTTTTTCGGGTACCTCTTGAATTTTAGGTCCCTTTAAATTGATTTCGCTTTTTTTTCGATCTTGTTTCATAATCACTAGGTTTTTGTTGTTTCTAAATTCAGATGGCGAAAAGCCGTAGTATTGTTTAAATACCTTGGTGAATGAAGCCGGCGAGGAGTAACCTACACTATAAGCAATATCTTGAATAGAAGCATTGGAATACCGTAGCGAGCGAACCGCATTTTCCACACGCAAACGGTTGATATATGCTCCTAGAGGTTCACCCAAAAACGCTTTCATAATGCGATGAAAATGATATGGGGATAACATACAACGTTCAGCCAAAGAGATTAAATCTAATTCCTCCTGTAAATTTGCGTTGATATACTCGGTTAGCCGATTTATACGCTTCAAATATTCTTCTCGTGTTGTAGGTTTAACTTGCATAGCAATTATTTACCGATACAAAAATAAGCAAGTACAAAGAAAGACACTTTTCCATTCTTGCTAAATAATTACAAAAGAAAAAGTTTAACATTGCATACAAGAATTGGCAATACACTTGACACTATGCTTAAAAAGTTAAAACCATTAAAAAAATCCATTTTTGTTAATTGCATAGCTATTGGCTTTGCTGCAACCCCTCTGATGAGCGTAGGCAGCATGGCATCTTACCATAGCCGTACGCCGCAGTGGGGTGTTTGTGTATTGAAATAATAGCCTACGGTAAGATGAGTGTATAATATAAAACGGCGGGTGTTGTTGAAAAGGTGGTAGTTCTCATTTACACAACTTATTTGACAGTTCTTACTAAAGGTTATGCATAAAAATTTATCTGGTTGTAAATAAAAAAGTCCACTCTGGCTTGATTATTTACACTATTTAACTAAAAAGCAGCTATTCTCATTGTCCTTTCTTTTGCCTATCTTTGCAGCTCGAAAAATTTAATTATGGCTGGTTCTAATTTTGTTGATTATATCAAAATATTTTGTCGCTCCGGAAAGGGCGGTCCGGGTTCTACACATTTTCATCGCGAAAAATACATCACCAAAGGTGGTCCCGATGGGGGTGACGGCGGTCGCGGGGGACATGTTATTATCCGTGGAAACAAAGATTTATGGACGCTTATTCACTTAAAATACGCACGACATATTTTTGCTGATCACGGACAAGGCGGAAGTAAAAGCCGCAGTTTTGGTAAAGACGGTAAAGACCAAGTTATTGAAGCTCCCATAGGCACGGTTGCTTACGACGGCGAAACAGGCGAATTTATTGCCGAAGTTGCTGAACATGGCCAAGAGCATTTTTTATGCAAAGGAGGACGCGGAGGATTAGGCAATTGGCATTTTAGAACGTCCACCAATCAGGCGCCACGATATGCCCAACCCGGAGAACCAATGCAAGAACGAACCATTGTACTAGAACTAAAAGTGTTGGCCGATGTTGGCTTGGTTGGATTTCCAAACGCCGGAAAATCAACGCTGCTTTCTGTTGTTTCTGCAGCTAAACCTGAAATAGCCAATTACCCTTTTACCACACTGGTACCCAACTTAGGTATTGTTCCTTACCGCGACAATAAATCGTTTTGTATTGCTGATATTCCGGGTATTATTGAAGGAGCACACGAAGGCAAAGGCTTGGGCTTACGGTTTTTAAGACATATAGAACGCAATGCCATTTTGTTATTTATGGTTCCTGCCGATGCCAACGACATCAAAAAAGAATACGAGATATTGCTTAATGAGCTAGGTCAGTACAACCCTGAGTTGCTCGACAAACAACGGTTATTGGCTATCACAAAATCTGACATGCTGGACGAGGAATTAAAAGAAGCCTTAAGTGAAAACCTTCCCAATGACACCAAAACCATTTTTATTTCATCCATTGCAAAAACAGGCTTAATGGAACTTAAAGACTTGCTTTGGGAGGAAATTAACAAAGAAGAAAATAGGGTGATGACTATCAGTCATAAACCTATAGACTTGAAAACAATTCCTCGTGACGAAGATGAAACCGAAAAGGAAACAGCTATTGAAGATGAAGACGATGAAAAATTTGCTTTTCGCGGTATAGGTTGGGACGAACAATTCGACAACGAATAAGTAACGACTAGTTCTTTTCGAATAAATGCTACTGCAGATAGATATATGTCATTAGTGCTTCTTACATACCCAACCCTTAGCCGGCATGCAGCAGAAATAACCCATTTTTGCAGTACGCGGAGTGGTGGCCACAGTATCGGTTTATACGAATCGCTTAACTTAGGCGAATTTACGCAAGATAACCCAAGCGCTATAGCTCAAAACCGAGCGCTATTAGCAAAAGCATTAGGTATCTTACCCACTCAGCTCTATTTCGCCCATCAAACGCACGGCACAGCGGTAAAACTTGTAGATTCTACCCTTAGTAAGCTTTCACTTACCGATAGAAAACAGCAATTAGAGGGATATGATGCCCTTATTTCTAACACCCCCAACTTATGCCTAACGGTAACAACGGCAGATTGTGTGCCAATTTTACTATACGACTCTAAGCATAAAGCCATTGCAGCTATACACTCCGGTTGGAAAAGTACGCTCGAAAATATTGTAGAAAAGACCCTTATTACGATGCAAGAACAGTTTGGAACAAAAGCTAACGAACTGGTTGTATCTATCGGGCCGTGTATAGGTAAAGAGGTTTACGAAGTTGGCGATGAACTATATACAGCATTCAAAGACAAAAATTTTGCTGTAGATCAATTGTTTGAATCAACAACAAACGGCAAGCATTTATTTGATATTCGACAGGCAGTATTCTTACAATTAACAAAAGCAGGAGTAAGCGATATTATTCATTCGCCCTATTGTACTTATACAGATGAAGCCTTATTTTTTTCAGCGCGAAGACAAGGAGCTAACTCGGGCAGAATGCTTAGCGGAATAATGATACGTGAGTAAATAAGCAACTTATGCTTATTAAGCCATATCATCCAAAATTTTCTGCACTTCACTATCTGTTTTATGCAATTTCTCTTTACAGCTTTTAATTAATTCTGCTGCTCGTTGCACCTTCTCGGTAAGCACATCTACATCTAAAGCCTCTGTTTCAATTTGCCTCAATATTGATTCTATCTCTTCAATCGATGCTGTATACGATTTTTTTGCCATGGGGTTAGGGTTTTATTTTGTAATATTCTGCTTTAAAAAAAAACTAACTTACCACACTATCTGTAGTGCCATCAAAAAAGCGACTGGAAATGGCATCTCCTTTATTTAGCTGGGCACTACTTTTTACAAGCTTCCCATTTTTAAAAGTCAACGAATAGCCTTTTTTAAGCAAGCGCTCGGGCGATGACAAGCGAGTTTCGTTTTCCATTAACGAAAGCTGGTGGTTTCTACTTGCAAAAAATTGCCGCAAGCTCGTATGTAAACTCAATTCAAATAAACTCAGTGCTTCCTTTTTTGATGCAGTATGGCTCTTTACTAAATTAGGCAGTTTGGTGGAAGCTTTCTGCAAACGAGCCGACTCATAGGCAATCAATTGCTGTGTAAGTTGTACGATATTTCTTTGCAAGTAATCAATTTCTCGTTCAGCCTCATCCATGCAATCCAATAAAAAATCAGCCACTGCTGTAGGTGTTTTAGCACAAGTATGTGCAACCAAATCAAGCACCGACTCATCTCTCAAATGCCCTATACCGGTTATTATAGGCAAAGGGAATTGGGTGCAATTAAAGGCCAAATCGTACGAATCAAAACTACTTAACTCAGCACTTGCCCCTCCACCACGAATAATCAATACCGCATCAAAACAATTATGCACCTTATAAATGGCATCCAAGGCACTAATAATTGAGGCCACACTCTGTTCTCCCTGCATAATAGCCGGAAATAGCTTTATATAAAAAATAAAGGCATGCTCATTAAACAATAACTGATGCATAAAATCGCCATACCCTGCGGCTGTTTCTGAAGAAATAATAGCAATGCGCTGAGGCGTTTTACTTAACGACAACTGTTTGTTCATATCAAAAACACCATCCTCTTGCAAGCGACGAATAGTTTTCAATCGCTTTTGCGCCATATCTCCCACAGTATAGGCCGGCTCTATATCTTTTATTGTCAAACTTAAACCATACAGCTCGTGGTATTCAACAGTGCAAGCAATTAGCACTTTTATACCGGACGTAAGGTTTTCGCCGGTAGTGCTTTCGAAATACGGTTTTAGCATACGGTAAGTCGATGCCCAGCAATTTGCTCTGCTCTTTGCTAAAATAAAATCGGCATTAGCTTCCTTTTCTATCAATTCCAAGTAAGCATGACCGGAACTATTTTCGTGCAGCTCACTAATTTCTGCACGAATCCAAACGGCAGAAAAAAATCGAGAATGAATACAATCCTTTAGCTGCTCATTCAATTCCAATAACGAAAGTGATTGGTCTGACAGGCTCATTTTTTTATCAGTTTTTCTCGGTAAAGAATCTGTTCGCCTGACTGTATTAAGATGGTATAAACCCCTTGCCGAATTCGACTTAAAGGAATATCAGTTACAGAACCTTTAATTTTTTCGGTAAACACTTTGCGCCCACTTAAATTTATCAAAACAAAAGATAATTTTGTATAATTATCAACTATGTCGGTACTCAGTTCTATCCGTACGCCTGTTTTTGCAGGATTAGGATAAATTTTCACATCTTTCTGAGCAAAAACGAGGTTTTTAGTAATTCCGGCTCCTTCTGTATAGGCAGCATAAAAATCAGGTATTCCGAAGCCTATTTCGTTATCAGGAGTTTCGAACTGACTGCCGTTTTTTACAATAAGATCGATGATTTCCGCATTGGTGAAATCGGGCAAGGCCTGCCACAAACAAGCTGTTAACCCAGCTATAATAGGACACGCCAACGATGTTCCGTTGTTTACAGAGACATTACCGTCACTAGTAATAATAGCCGTATTTGTTCCTAACGCACAAACAGTAGGTTTTATTCTTCCATCGTAGGTAGGCCCCCATCCGCTAAAGGAACTCCGTTCGAGCGTTTCGGTTACGGCTCCTACTGTAATAATACTGTCGGCATCAGCCGGAGCGGTAATATAATGCCAAGGTTTTGCGCCTTCATTACCGGCACTATTCAATACAATCATACCCTTACGATTGGCAATTCTTTGTGCAATAGAGGCACGAGAAGTGAGTCCGTCCATCTGTGCATAAGTATAACTCATTATCGGATTATTAAAATTTGAATATCCTAATGATGAAGTAACTATATCGACCCCTACACTATCGGCAAATTCAAAAGCAGCCACCATATTATCTATTTCTACCGGAAATTCCGACAGCTCATCTTCTGATCGAAATAACCAATACGAAGCCTCCGGGGCTGTGCCAATATAGTTGTTATAATAGTATGCAGCCATTACCGAAAGCACTTGGCAGCCATGTTCATGGGTGGAGTAAAAATCAGAAGCAGGATTAACAAAATCGTGCGTTCCTAATATTTGCCCATTAGTAAACGCTTGCGAAAAAGCACTTAAGGCATTTACATGTAAGTAGCCAACATCCAACACCGCAATAGTAATACCCTGCCCCTTAAAACCCGCTTGATGCAACCAATCGCCATTGTGCATGTTAATTTGTGCATAGGCATTTCCGTAACCGTTATTGGTTTGTGCTACCCTTTTGGAAGGAAAATTTTTGGCATCAGTGTTGGCTTTTTTTAAGTAATTGGGAATATAAGTAAGTTCAATTCGTTGCACAAAAGGGAGATTCGCAATTTGTTGCATCAGGCTTGTGTCTGTAACCGATATGGTAATACCATTTAACCACTTACTTTTGGTATGCAGAGATACACCCGTAAGCAACACCGAATCTATATACGACTCATTTACAGGTAAATCGGTCGAATCAATGGGAATGTTTTGCTTAATTCTTCTGGCTACAGCTTTTGTTGAAAGATAAACGGAGGGGTCGTCTAAAGCGTACAGCGAACTATCTTTATCGGAAAACTGCACCCAATACTTATAGCTATCTGCAGCTAGAACATAGCTGGTTGTGGTAATAAAAAGAAGTATTGCAAAAATCCTTTTCATAAAAGATTGGTTCGGTATAATAAACAGTTAACGGAAAAAATGGGTCACAGTTCAATAGATTTATGCTTGCTATAGAAACTTCAAAATTAACGAATATATATGTAACTTTGAAAAGTTTTTTCAACAATGAATCAATACCTAGACATATTAAAAGCAAACTGGGGATACTCAGCGTTTCGTTCCTTACAAGCAGAAATTATTGATTCTGTTGCCACGGGAAAAGACACCTTAGCATTGATGCCAACCGGAGGAGGTAAATCGATTACCTTTCAGGTTCCCGCACTAGCTATGGAGGGCATTTGCTTGGTTGTTACGCCGCTTATTGCCTTAATGAAAGATCAGGTTGATAATTTAAAAAAACGCAAAATTAAAGCAGCAGCCATTTACTCGGGAATGTCGCGCGACGAAATTATTGTGACTATGGAAAACTGTATGTATGGCAACTACAAATTTCTGTATGTTTCTCCTGAGCGTCTGAGTACCGAGATTTTTCTTTCGCGCATTAATCAAATGAAAGTATCACTGATAGCTGTTGACGAATCGCATTGCATTTCGCAGTGGGGATATGATTTCAGACCATCATACTTGAAAATTGCCGATATACGGCAGTACCTACCAAATGTTCCCATACTAGCCTTAACTGCAACAGCTACTCCTGATGTGGTAAAAGACATACAGCTGAAACTGCAATTTCCTATGGAAAATGTTTTTCAGAAAAGTTTTGAAAGAACAAATTTAGCTTATATTGTTCGGTTTGCGGAAGATAAAAATCACCAACTACTATCGATTTTAACCCGCGTAAAAGGAACGGCCATTGTTTATGTGCGCAACCGAAAAAAGACAAAAGAGATAGCCGACTTCCTTAATGAACAAGGCATATCGGCTGCACATTTTCATGCAGGCTTAAGTAGCGAAAAAAAAGACGCAAGACAAAATGCTTGGAAAAAAAATGACCTAAGGGTAATCGTTTCTACCAATGCTTTTGGGATGGGTATAGACAAAGCGGATGTTCGTGTGGTAATTCATTTAGATTTACCAGACTCACTAGAAGCCTATTTTCAAGAAGCAGGCAGAGCAGGCAGAGATGAGAAAAAAGCATTTGCCGTACAATTGCACAACAAAAGTGACGCAACCAAAATAAAAAAAAGGATTAGCGATACTTTTCCTCCCAAAGACTTAATTAAAAAGGTGTATGAGAAACTGAGCAGTTACTTCCAGTTGGCTGTTGGTTGTGGCGAAGGAATGGTGTATCCTTTTAATCTAACTGATTTTTGCAACACATATAAGCTGCCAATTATTCAAACTTATAGCAGTCTAAAAATACTAGAACAAGCCGAATATATTCAATTAACGGAAGAACTGGATAATCCTTCGCGCATTCTTTTTACCGTAAAACGAGACGAGCTTTATCACTTTCAGCTAAACAACGAATCGCTCAATGCCCTTATACAAGTATTGCTCCGTTCTTACACCGGTTTATTTACGGAATATGCCCATATTAACGAAGAGATACTAGCCAAGCGATTAAAAATTACGCGCGATGACGTTTACCAACAATTACTGGCTTTGAGTAGGTTACGGGTGGTAAATTATATCCCGGCAAAAAAAACACCGTTTATTATATACTCTTGCAACAGGGTAGAAACGAATCGCCTAATCATTAACAAAACGGTGTACGATGAACGAAAAAACCGCTACGAAAAAAGAGTAGGCCATATGCTGCAATATGCTACACAAACAACAGTTTGCCGAAGTCAGTTTTTATTACGCTATTTTGGTCAGCACAATATTTCTCCCTGCAATCAATGCGACATTTGCTTAAGCAATAAGGCTTCAAAAATGAAAGAAGAAGCGTTTATATTAACAACCGAAGCTATACAAGCAGCACTAAAAAAACAGCCCTTAAGTGCCGAAGAATTAGTAGCTATTACACAACAAAAAGAAACAGTTGTTTTGGAAACAATACGATACCTAACAGACAATGGGGTGTTGCACTTTGACAATAAAAAAAAATACACCTTGACAGACAAAACAACTTTTTAGAAATCCATCTCACACAAAAAATACGTATATTTACAAGCGGAAAATGCACTCAAATAACCGCCAAAAATAGAATAGAAACCTGTAAATCAAATATTTAATATTAATTCTTGTGAAAAAATTCATACTACTATCAGTATTGTTCATCGCCGTTTCGATGAATGCTCAATTTAAGTTTGGTGCTATTGGAGGTGTCGGGGTTGGAAGTAATAGCACTACCATGCCTATCGATTCATTTACGACCGTTTACGGAGGAGGTCCCTTAGTAGAATATGCCTTAACGGGTTTTTCACTTCGAACAGGGGCGGTTTATCAAAGCAACAATCAATTATTAGTTCCACTACAAGGCCTAATAAAAACAAACACAAAAGGTGGATTTATTGGACTCGGTGTTTCGTTTAATGCATTTATGGATAGAGTATTAGATGGCACACCCGGAACATACGACCTTATTTTCGGGAATAAAGTGGCTCGAAATATAGATTTCTCTATTGGATTTTCATATCCAATGAAAGGAAATATACACGATGCTGTGCTTCAAATAAGAATGTGTATATTCCCAATTTCTACTTGTAGTACAACTTGTGGTTTTTAAATAGAACTATTTATTTGAATAAGTTATTTAGTTAAAAAGTTAAACTAAGTCACAATATTTCTTCAAACAACAAGACATGTCTCGTCCTGAAATAACGAGACAGGAACTTAATCATCATTTAATTAGCTTCTGTAAAAAAAATAAGTTATACGGTATGGCTAAACCGCATCAATGTGTTCACAAATTAACTCAAAAATACCCGACACAGTACCCAATCCTTTGATATTGGCTAGCTTCCCTTCAGCCTTGTAATAATCGATAACCGGAGCTGTTTGGTTGTTGTAAGTATTAAGGCGACTTTGTATGGTCTCCAAATTATCATCCGACCTTCCCGATGTTTCGCCTCGCTTAACTAAACGATCAATTAGCTCTTGTTCGGGCACAAGTAAATTAAGCATAACACTTACATCTGTACCTCGCTTTTGCAACATTTGCTTGAGCGCTTCTGCCTGAGCCGTTGTACGAGGAAACCCATCAAATATTATCCCTTGAGCATTTACAAAATCATCCAGCTTTTTATCAAGCATATCAATTATTAAACTATCCGGCACCAATTGTCCCTTGTTGATATAGTCTTTGGCCGTTTTCCCTAAATCTGTTTTGTTTGCTATTTCGGCACGCAACACATCGCCGGTAGAAATATGACCGTAACCATATTTCTCGATAATATTTTCACTTTGCGTTCCTTTCCCTGAACCCGGAGGGCCAAATAATACAATGTGCTTCATAGTAATATATTATTCGTTTATTAATGTATAAATATCTTTCAAATTGCGTCCGTAGCCATCGTAATCTAAGCCATAGCCTACAATAAAAGCATCAGGAATACGCATGCCTACAAAATCTATCTGAATATCCTTTTGCAAAGCATCCGGTTTATGAAAAAAAGTAGCTATATGGATAGCTTTGGGTTGCATGGTATTAAGCGAGTTTATAATACGATGCATGGTAATGCCTGTATCTACAATATCTTCGACCACCACAACAGTACGACCGCTTATTGTTTCGTTTAATCCTATCAGTTCTTTAACATTTCCGCTTGTTTTGGTACCATGATACGAAGCCAATTTTACAAAAGACACTTCGCAGGGTATGGTAATTTCTTTCATCAAATCGGCAGCAAACATAAAAGCCCCGTTAAGTACTACCAAAAAAAGAGGAGAATCGTCAGCCAATGCTGTATTTATTGACGCGGCCATTCGTTTTACCTCCATCAAGATTTTTGCAGATGAAATTGAACGCTCAAAGGTTTTATCTTTAATACGAATGACTGGTTTCATAATCTAAAAAAAATAAATATATACAAAGGAAAAATAAAAAACAAAAGCCTTCATTCCAAATGCATCATTTTAAATAACCGCTTGTTAATAGCCAACAAAACAAACCCTAAAACTATCGATATTAAGGCAATAACAGCAAAAATACTTAAAGCCCCCATCTTCGAAACCGACGAAGCCAAAAAGCCCGCAGCAATATTTGCCACAAAACTGCTCATCAACCAAACGCCCATCAATATAGAGGCTAATTTTACGGGAGCCAATTTCGAAACCATCGAGAGGCCTATTGGCGACAAACAAAGCTCTCCCAAAGTATGCAACAAATAGGCAAAAACTAGCCATGCCAGATTAGCTTTGATAGAGTTATCGGCAATATCACCTCCTCTTTCCATTACGGCACCCACCATTAAAACAAAACCAAGCCCCAATAAAATCATACCCAAGCCCATTTTAATTGGAATATTGGGTTCGTTGTTTTTATATGCCAACCAGTTCCAAAGCAATGTAAAAATTGGAGCCAACAATACAATAAACAAGGGATTAACGGATTGAAACCAAGCAGAAGGAATTGTAAAGCCAAAAACCTCTCGTTGAATGTATTTTTCGGTATATAAAGAAAAAGAACTGCCCGCCTGCTCGAATCCGGCAAAAAAGAAAATAACAAAAAAGACAATAAAAAAAATAACCTTTGTTCGGTCTTTTTCTTCTTTCGTTAAGGGAATATTTCCGCTTTCGCTGTAGTTAAGTTGTTTGGTAACAGAGGGCTTTTTGCCTATATCTCCCAAGTATTTATTGCCTAAAAACATAAACAACAACTGCCCCAAAAGCATACCTATAGCCGCTGCAAAAAATCCGTAGTTATACGAATATTTTACCGCCAAATATCCGGTAATAAGCGGAGCCAACAATGCACCTAAATTTATACCCATATAAAAAATGGTAAACGCTGCATCTTTTCGTTTGTCGTTGGGCGCATAAAGCTGACCTACCAAAACCGAAATATTGGGTTTAAAAAAACCATTACCAATTATCAATAATGCCAACCCTAAGAACAAGGAAGTTTTACTTTGATCAAAAGCTAGGCAAAACTGACCAAGCATCATGGTAAAAGCACCTATACTGATAGATTTACGCTGTCCCAAGTAATTGTCGGCCAACCAGCCTCCAATTATTGGCGTAAAATAAACAAAGCCTGTAAAAAACCCATAAATAAGATTGCCGGTTTGCTCATCTATACCTAACCCCCCTTCTACCCATGTTTTGGTAAGGTAGAAAATAAGCAACGCACGCATGCCGTAATAACTAAACCGCTCCCACATCTCTACGGTAAAAAGCAGATAGAGTCCTTTTGGGTGTTTTTTCATTGAAACGAGTTATTCGTAAATTTTTCGAAACAAAAATATAGAAAGTTTTTTCTTTCGAAAACAAAAGCTTTGTTTTTAATTACTTAACTTTACACTTTTAACAAAATAGCTCATGAAACTTTTTACAACTACGCAAATAAAATCCCTTGATACTTATACTATTGCCAACGAACCTATCGCTTCTATCGATTTAATGGAAAGAGCTGCCAACGCAATTACCGAGTATTTGCTGCGGTTTTTTGGTGAAACAAAAAAACTGACTGTTATTGCCGGTACAGGGAATAATGGTGGCGACGGATTGGCAACAGCACGATTGTTAGCCGTTTGTGGTTTCGAGGTGGACGTTTTATTAGTAAACCCAACAGGAAAATTATCAAACGATTGTACCATCAACCTCGAACGACTACAAAAACAAAAAACCGTTAGCATATCAACTATAGAATCCATAGAAACACTACCTGATATTACATCAGATTATATTATTGATGCGCTTTTCGGCTCCGGCTTAAACCGCCCGTTAGAAGGGCTATTTGCTGATATAGTAAAAAAGATAAATAGCGCTGGAATACCGGTTATTTCTATCGATATTCCTTCAGGTCTTTTTGGAGAAGACAACACACACAATAACTCCGAAAACATTGTAAAAGCTACTTATACGATAACGCTTCAATTTCCGAAAATCGCATTTCTTTTACCTGAAAATGACTTGTTTATTGGAAAATGGAAGATTGTTGATATAGGACTCCATCCGGAGGCTATTCAGCAAACCCAAACAAACTTTTTTCTAACTAATTACACAACACTGCCCCCACTAAAGCAACGGGGAAAGTTTACCCACAAAGGTGCATACGGCCATGCCTTATTTATTGGAGGTAGCTATGGCAAAATGGGCGCTGCTGTTTTATCGGCCAAAGCTTGTTTACGCAGTGGCGTAGGATTGCTTACTGCTCACTGTCCGGAGTGTGGTGTTGCCGTACTTCAAGCAGCCGTGCCCGAAGCAATGTGTTTGCCCGATAAAGCACATTCAACAATAAGTTTATTACCCGAAAATTTAAGTCCTTATTCGGCTATTGGCATTGGCTGTGGACTAGGCACTGAGCCTGATTCGAGCAAAGTATTGATGCGCCTAATGGAACAAGCAACACAACCGCTTGTGTTGGATGCTGACGCTATCAACATCCTATCCAAACACCCTGAATGGATTAACTTACTACCAAAAAACACAATAATTACTCCCCATCCCAAAGAATTTGAGCGCTTAAGCGGACCATACAAAAATCGTTACGAACAAATTCAAAAAGCACAGGATTTTTCACAAAAACACCATATATTTGTCGTGCTTAAAGGAGCGCATACAGCCATTGTTTGTCCGAATGGCGAAGTCCATTTTAATACCAACGGTAATCCGGGTATGGCAACTGCCGGAAGTGGCGATGTACTTTGCGGAATGATTTTATCGCTACTAGCACAAGGCTATGAACCGAAAGAAAGCGCTCTTTTTGGGGTTTTTTTGCACGGAAAGGCTGGCGATAAAGCAGCAGAAATCAACGGACAAACAGCCATGATAGCAGGAGACATAATTGATGCGCTCAGATTAATTTATTAAAATCATTTTACCTACACCATATAATACTTACTTTTATGAAAAAAGTTGCTTTATCCTTACTATCGATACTATTGGCGCTAAGCGCTTTTGCACAAAAAGAAATTAACAATAAACCGGCAATGGTTTACTCCTTACCCAAAACAGTGTTGGTTGTTAAAGCTACAGCTTGCAAAACTACACAACAAGCCGGACCGTATTTTCGTTACGCCGAACGATACCTAGGCATTAGTGATGTAGTAACCGAAAACAAAACTTCGTACGAATTGACAAAAGTCACCGTGCTTCGCAAAGGCATTGCTGATCCGTTAAATACATTTCAATCAACAAAAAATGCATTAATAACACTTACTAGCAAAGGAGTCATTTCTGGCATTAATACGACTTGCTCTATCATTAATAAAGAATCAAACATAAAAAATAAAAAGGAAGAATCTGATGCCGATTTTATTGCCAACACAGTGCTAACAGAAGACCAACTGGTGGCTAATTCAATAGCGAAAATGGCCGAAAATGCCGCAAAACAAATTTACCGCATCAGAGAAAGCCGCATCAATCTAATTTCTGGCGAAAGCGAACAAATGCCTGACGGAGCTGCGTTAAAATTGATGCTCAAAAAACTCGATCAAACAGAAAAAGCATTGGTAGCCCTTTTTACCGGAAAAGTTACTAAAGAATACCTCAAAAAGGAATTTGAAATTGAACCTGACAAGAACCGTGACAACGAAATATTGTTTCGAGTTTCTACAATAAACGGCCTTGTTGATAAAGATGATTTGAGCGGAATACCGGTTTATGTCAGTATAAAAACAACAAAAAACAATACGCCTCAAGTAAAAGCAAAAAACAAAACAGGCTTATACTACCGATTACCCGGAACTGCGGAAGTCATTGTTAATTCCGGAGAGAAAGAATTTTTCCGTGAAAAGCTTACCGTTTCTCAACACGGCAGCTTACAAAAACTCCCTCGCTGCTCAAGCAAAAACACAAAAATTACCTACGACATAAAAACCGGTGCAATTAAAAACATGCAAGAATAATAGCAAAAAAGGATAGCAATTGTGATAGATATAAACGAGCTAAATCGCCTAACAAAAAATACGTTGGTGGCTCATCTAGGCATCGTATTTACGGCAGTAGAAAATGGGTGCATTCGAGCTACCATGCCGGTTGACCATCGCACACAGCAACCTCAACAAAGACTACACGGAGGAGCAAGCATGGCCTTAGCCGAAAGTCTTGGGGGTGCAGGCTCAATGTCGCTAATCGACAATACAAAATTTACCGTTCTTGGAATAGATATTAACGGGAGTCATGTTGGCTATACAACCGAAAATGAAGTAATTGCCGAAGCCCGTATTTTATTTCAAGGAAAAAGCACCCATGTTTGGGACATACGAATTAGCGACAAACACAAGCAATTAATCTCCGTTTGTCGCCTAACAAATCGTATCATTCCTTTAAAATAAGCAGCTAAAATTTGCTAGTATAAACGGGCTTTATTAAGAAGTTTTTATGCTTTCAAAAAAAAACTACTCAACTATTTGTCTGTCCAATAAATATGACGGCAATTACTATAAAAAGCACGATACTGTGTTCTAATTACTTATATTAATAAACACATAAACACACTGCAGGCTTCATCATAGAGCATATAATAGAATCGCTAAGATTTTAGTGTTTTATTTTTTATCAAGTACGAAGTAAATTGATAAAAGTCTTTGTTATTCTGCCTTCGAAATAAAAGCATAGCATATTACAGAAATTACACACATATATATTGAATTTCATTTGATTACAGTTTTTTTTCAGCTTAATTAAATTTTCGACTCTAACCATTAAAGAAAAACCTGAATCTATACAAGAGAGTAAAAAATAAAGACGGGGTTTGCATTTTTATTTTCAATACAAAATAAGCTATTAGTCTATAAAACAGATTAATACCTAAAACTCTTGACTTCGGAAATACCTCAACAGTTAAACGCTTCAACAAATCAACTGTTTTACAAGTAAACAATTTTCAAATCATCTTTGCCCCACGGTTCTACTTTGAATAATAGAATAAATATCCTAATTTTGCATCCTTAATATTTTATACGGTAGAAATGTACAAATACAAACACAGATGAGTAAATTTCCTGAATATCAAAATCTTAATCTTTCCGATGTCAACAAAGAAATATTGAAACAATGGGACGACAAGTCGCTCTTTACTAAAAGTCTGCATATCCGTCAGGGAGCTCCTTCGTTTGTGTTTTATGAAGGACCTCCATCGGCAAACGGCATGCCCGGTATTCATCATGTAATGGCTCGTACCATAAAAGATATTTTTTGTCGATACAAAACCATGAAAGGTTTTTTGGTTAACCGAAAAGCCGGATGGGATACGCACGGCTTGCCCGTTGAGCTAGGTGTAGAAAAGGCCTTGGGCATAACAAAAGAAGATATTGGAAAAACTATTTCGGTAGATGAATATAATGCAGCCTGCCGTAAAGATGTAATGAAATACACCAAAGAATGGGAAGATTTAACCAGAAAAATGGGCTATTGGGTAGATATGGAAAACCCATACATTACATACGATAATAAATATATTGAAAGTTTGTGGTACTTGCTTAAACAGTTGTATAATAAAAATTTGTTGTACAAAGGATACACCATTCAGCCTTACTCTCCCGCTGCCGGTACTGGTTTGAGCTCGCACGAGCTTAATCAACCCGGATGCTACCGCGATGTTAAAGACACCACTTGTGTGGCACAGTTTAAGTTGACACCGACAGCTGTCGAAAAAATGAACCTGCCTACCTGGGGCGATAGTTATTTTTTAGCATGGACAACTACTCCGTGGACCTTACCTTCTAATACAGCCCTTTGTGTTGGGTCCAATATTGAGTATGTGGCTGTTCAAACTTACAACCCCTATACCGGCCAAAAACAAACCGTTATCATGGCCAAAGCGCTTATGTTCTCGTTGTTTAGCGAAAAAGCCAACGAGCTAGCTTTAGATGCTTATGTTGCCGGCGATAAATTAGTGCCGTTTACTATTATAGCCGAGTTCTCGGGTAGCGACTTAGCTGGGTTGTCGTACGAACAATTAATACCTTGGGTTAACCCTGGCAAAAATGCTTTCAAGGTAATTACAGGCGATTTTGTTACAACCGAAGATGGTACCGGTATAGTGCATATAGCACCTACTTTCGGTGCCGACGACGATCGTGTAGCCAAAGCACACGGTGTGCCGCCTTTAATGTTGACAGATAAAGAGGGTAACCGCCGACCAATGGTGGATATGAGTGGTAAGTTTTATTTGCTTGATGCGCTGGATGCTGAATTTGTACAAGACTTTGTTCATGTACCCATGTATAGCGAGTGGGCCGGACGGTATGTGAAAAATGCCTTTGCACCAGAACATACAACCGATGTTGGTTCTACTGAAACACCCTCGCTCGATGTAGATATTTGTGTGATGCTTAAGCAAAACAATCAGGTATTTAAAATTGAAAAACATACCCACAATTATCCACATTGTTGGCGCACCGACAAACCGGTATTGTATTATCCGTTAGATAGTTGGTTTATTCGCTCAACAGCCGTTCGTGATGAGATGATGGAGCTTAACAAGCAAATTAATTGGAAACCGGCTTCAACAGGAACAGGTCGATTTGGTAAATGGCTCGAGAACCTTAACGATTGGAACCTTTCGCGCTCACGCTATTGGGGTACCCCGCTGCCAATTTGGCGTACCGAAGATGGCACAGAAGAACTATGTGTTGGTTCGATAGAAGAATTGATGAATGAAATTAAAATAGCGGTTGAAGCAGGATTAATGTCCGAAAATCCATATAAAAACTTTACTGTGGGCGATTACTCAACAAAAAATTATGCGCCGGAAACCATCGATTTGCACCGCCCTTTTGTGGACCAAATCATTTTGCGTTCTCCCTCAGGTAAACCTATGAAACGAGAAACCGATTTGATTGATGTTTGGTTCGATTCCGGTGCTATGCCTTATGCGCAAATTCATTTTCCGTTTGAGGGAACTGTTACAGATTTTCCTGCCGACTTTATTTCGGAAGGGGTAGATCAAACACGCGGCTGGTTCTTTACCTTACATGCTATAAGCGCTATGGTAAAAAATAGTGTTGCCTTTAAAAATGTAATATCAACGGGATTGGTGTTGGATAAAAACGGCAATAAAATGTCGAAAAGATTGGGCAATGCTGTCGATCCTTTTTCTACAATAGAAAAATACGGCTCAGACCCATTGCGCTGGTATATGATAACCAATGCTTCACCATGGGATAACTTAAAATTTGATACGGAAGGGATAGAAGAGGTGCGGCGTAAATTTTTCGGCACCTTATATAATACCTATTCCTTTTTTGCCTTGTATGCCAATGTAGATAAGTTTGATTACTCGCAAGCAGAAGTTCCGGTAAACCAACGGCCCGAAATTGACCGATGGATAATTTCCCTTTTACACTCGTTGATAAATGAAGTAGATTCTGCACTTAATGAGTATGAACCTACCCGTGCCGGTAGAGCGATAGCCGATTTTGTAAACGATAACTTAAGCAATTGGTTTGTTCGATTAAACCGCAAACGGTTTTGGGGTGGCGTTATGGATCAAGACAAACTTGCTGCCTATCAAACCTTATATACTTGTTTACAAACAGTGGCAAAATTAATGGCGCCCATCGCTCCGTTTTATGCCGATAAATTATACCTCGACCTTGTTTCGGTTACCACAAAAGAACAAGTAGAATCAGTGCATTTATCCGAATTTCCGCAGTTCAACGAAAGGTTTGTAGATAAAGACTTAGAAGCGCGCATGCAATTGGCTCAGTCCATCTCATCCATGACTTTAGCCTTACGAAAAAAAGTAAATATTAAGGTGCGACAACCCTTGCAATCTATTATGATTCCGGTGCTCGATAATACGCAAAAAGGGTATATTGAAAAGGTTAAAGATATTATTTTAAGCGAAGTTAATGTAAAAGAAATTGTGTTTGTTGATGATTCGTCGGGCATCTTGGTGAAAAAAGTGAAACCCGATTTTAAAAAGCTCGGACCAAAGTGTGGCAAAAACATGAAACAGCTTGCAGCTCAAATACAAGCATTTAGTCAAGAGGATATTGCCTCATTAGAAAAAACAACACGATTTAAGTGTGTTATTGATGAACAAACCATTGATATTGCCTTAGAAGATGTGGAAATTATTTCGGAAGACATCCCCGGTTGGTTAGTAGCCAATGAGGGTATCTTAACCGTGGCGTTAGATATTTCTATTACCGAAAAACTCGAGAAAGAAGGGCTTGCGCGCGAATTGGTAAACAGAATTCAGAATTTGCGTAAATCGAGCGGCTTCGAAATTACCGATCGTATTAGTGTAGCAATACAACAACAAGCCGAGCTAGATGATATGATAGGTGAGTTTAAGGAATATATTGCTAATCAGGTACTTGCCAAAGAAATTACCGTGCTCGATAAGGTAGATAACCCTACCACACTTGATTTTGACGATTTTGAAGTGTTTGTTTCAGTAAAAAAAATCAACAACTAGTTTTTACTCAAGAGCAAAAACACAAAGAAACTAGACGAAAGAATTACTAGCATTTTGATGTTTCAATGCAAAATAGTCTGTATAACAGTTTATATTTTTATCAACACTTTAAAATACTATTAAAAATTACTGTATATTCGCAACGAGGAACAAACATAATTAAAAAACATTCTACTATGGAAGAAAAAACAAGATACAACGATGCGGAGTTGGCAGAATTTAAAGCCATCATTCTAGAGAAGTTAGATAAAGCACATGCCGATTATGATTTGTTAAAAGCAAGCTTAACCAATATGGACGGAAACGATACCACCGATACTTCGCCTACCTTTAAAGTATTAGAAGAGGGTGCTGCTACATTAAGTAAAGAAGAAGCAGGCAGGTTGGCGCAACGGCAAATGAAATTTATTCAGCATTTGCAAGCTGCTTTGGTGCGTATCGAAAACAAATCGTACGGTATTTGTGCTCAAACAGGAAAACTTATTCCTGCCGAAAGGCTACGCGCGGTGCCTCACGCTACATTAAGCATTGAAGCAAAAGATGCACGCAAATAAAATGGCTTAACATACATTACTATATTCTTCGACAATCAGGCTGTTGTGTCCGGTTGTCGATTTGTTTTTTTAAGTTCTCCTTTCTGCTTACTGTATTTTTTAAAAAGATTATTGCTCAAAATGAAAACTGCAACCTTGTCGAAACGGAATAAAACCGGATTAATTATTGCCTTAATTGCTATGGTCTTGCTCTTAGACCAGTCTTTGAAATTTTGGATAAAAACGAACTTAATGCTAGGCGAAAGTATTTATATTTTCGATTGGTTTCAATTGCATTTTGTTGAGAATAACGGCATGGCTTTCGGCATGGAAATCGTTGGAAAACTCTTTCTAAGCATCTTTCGCATAATAGCTATCGGGTTTATTATATATTTTTTACATAGGCTGATAAAGTTAGGGTATCGTCTGGGCTTTATAATTTGTGTTGGCTTAATTTTGGCCGGAGCTATTGGTAATTTAATTGATAGTGCTTTTTACGGACTTATTTTTAATGGTAGCGAGGGTCAAGTCGCTACTTTTTTACATCATCCCAACGGGGAACCAGGATATGCGCCTTTTTTGTATGGTAAGGTGGTAGATATGTTTTATTTCCCCATAATAAAAAATAGTATTGGCAATACCCTGTTTTTTAGTCCGGTGTTTAATGTTGCCGATGCAGCAGTTACCACAGGGGTTTTTATTATTTTACTATTTTACCGCAAAGACTTAAACGATAGTTTAGAAACTAAAAAGGAATCGGATGAGGCGTAGTGTTCTTTGTTTGGTGTTATTTGTTGGCTTGTTGCTTTCTGCTTGCAATACCCGCCCGGAAAATATACTGTCAGAAAAAAAAATGGAAAATATACTTGTCGATTTATTCCTATTCGAAGGCACGGCACAGCTCAAAAATATGCCTGTTGGCGACACCTTAAAAACAAAGTATTACAATCAGATTTTACAAAAGCACGGGCTTACTCAACAGCAGTACGATAGCTCTTTGATGTGGTATGTGAAAAATAGTGAGGAGTATATGCGCCTACAGAATAAAGTAATGGCAAGGCTCGAAACAATTAATCAAGAAATCGTTGCCGGCAAGTACGAGCGTCCTATTGCTCCAACCGATTCTTTAGATTCAGTTTCCATACAAACTCACCGACGAGAAGTGTTTGTATCCGCCAATCAGAGGGCAGAGCAATCACTTTTTAAGTTAAGCGGAAAAGATGTTGTTGCAGGCGATGTTCTGAAAATCCGCTTTCAGGTTCGTATAGAAGGGGTATCAAAAAAACAAAGAGCTGAATCAATCGTGTTTGTTCGATATACAGATAGTACCGAGCAAGTAAAAAATCACACCTTTGACCTATCCCAATCTCCTACCCTTTGTTATTTTGAGTTGCAAACAGAGCCGAAAAAACAAATTGATTCGGTTTCGATAAACCTATTAAACAAACCTACTACTATTGAACAAAATCAACGGGTGTATTTTTATGCTATTTCTTTGCAACGGATTTTTAACCCTTATAGAAAATGACAACAACTCGTTATGGTGCTCATTTTGTGTATTGCAATCCGCAACGAATACTTATTAATGGAGTGGTAGAAATCAATGCATTAGGTAAGATTGCAGCCATTTTCTCTTTAAACGATTGCATGCACGAAACAGCAAATACTATTTTTTATTCGGGTATTATTATTCCTGCATTATTGTTGCCCGAAGATATACCCGCACTAGAAAATTATTCTGTTTTTGAAGTACTAAATACTCGCTGTGAAGAAAAAAAAATTGAATTACAAGAAGGCTTGAGCGAAACTATTTTTGTATTGCAAGCAATTGATTTAACTAATAAGCGCTTTTCTGCCAACACTTGGTTGCAAGAAGTAAGCTGCTTCGCCAACACTTAACTCGACTTATCTTCGTCTAAATTCAGCACAAATTATTGCTGTAGCCGTTGCCACATTAAGTGATTCGGAGCATGGTCTATGGCTTGGGTAGCTCGGAATGAATAGTCCTTGAGTAAGCTGTGCTTCTACAGCTTGGCTAATTCCCTTTCCTTCGTTTCCCATAACAATGATGCCTGTTGAGGATAAAGGCGCATCATAAATGTTTTGTCCAGATAAAAAACTACCGTAAAGGGGTAGGTTGGGTTTTACTTCGGCCAAAAACTCAGGTAGATTAACCTTAAAAACCTGTATCCTTCCAATCGCTCCCATGCTAGCTTGTATGGTTTTCGGATTGAAAATATCTGCACAATGCAAAGAACAAAAAACTTTTTCTATACCAAACCAATCGGCTATACGAAAAATAGTGCCTAAATTTCCGGGATCCTGAATATCGTCTAATGCCAACGATAGCTCATTAAGTAAACTTGTTTTATTTAATATTGGCTTGGGTTGTTTAAAAACAGCAAAGACTTGTTGTGGTGTTTTTTGTAGGGATATTTTTTTTAGTTCTGCCTCGGATATTGCTATAAGTTCAGCCGCTAATGGTGTGTTTTCAGAAATCCACTCGGGCGTGGCTAAAAGGGTTTCGCAAGCAAAGCAATTCAATAAATCAGCTACTAATTTGCTTCCTTCGGCAATAAAAACAGCTTCCGCATCCCGCTCTTTTTTGGTGTGTAACCGTTTTAATGCCTTTAGTTTATTTATACTTAACATACGCACGAACCAGTATTTTATTGCATCGATTTTTTACTTTGCATATATTTTACCCTACAAAGCTAAAAAAGAAATGCCGAAACAACTATATTTGCAAGGAAATAAAAAAGTTCCGTTTTTGATTTTAACTATCCATAGGCCGCATGAAGCTTAAATTTCTAACCATAATATCTCTTCTTATTTTGTTGTTATCTTCGTGTAACTTGTCAAAGTTTGTTCCCGAGGATAAATATCTTTTAAATAAGGTGAATATTAAGTCTGATATCGAAGGCATTGGCAAAGAACAATTGAACCCTTATGTGCGCCAAAAGCCTAATCCGGGTATTTTTGGCACTTACCGGTTGCAGCTTCGCGTGTACAATATCTCCGGCAAAGATACCACGAAAAGGTATAATCGAATGTGGCGAAAAATGGGCGAACCTCCTGTAATTCTAAACAGTGATGAAACAGAACGCACGCGCATTGAGATACAAAAGTATTTGTCTAACAAGGGCTATATCAATTCCAACGTAAAAGTGCAGGTTTCCTTGAAAAAGAAGAAAGCCAATTTGAGCTATGCGATTATCGGCAATAAACCTTACACTATTCGTACTATTACTTATGATATAGATGATGATAGCATTCGGCCTTATATTATGAAAGATACCGCAAGTTCTTTACTTACCAAAAACGAAAGATTTGATGTAGATGTACTCGAGGCAGAACGGCAAAGAATAGAGGAGTTCATCAAAAAAAAAGGGTTCTATTATTTCAATAAAGAGCATTTATATATCGAAGCAGACAGTAGCTTACAGTCTAATCAAGTTGATATCACTATTAAATCAAAACCACTGCTTCAAAGTCGCCCCGATGGTACGATTGAAGAGCAAATGCACAAACGATTGATGGTGCGCAGAGTAGCCTTTATCCCTTGGTACAACCCTGAGAAAGCTTATGCCGAACAAATTAATGACACCCTACGCAAAGGTAATTTTACTTTTTTTTACGACAAAGAAAGACCTTTGAATGCTTCCTTGTTAGCCGAAAAAACTCACATCATTCCAGGTACTTATTATGATGAAAAAGCCGTTGAGAAAACCTATGCATCTTTAAACAACTTGAGCATCACCAAGTATGTTAATATTCTATTTCGCGAGCGAGAGGGAATGCTCGATTGTATGATACTATTGTCTCCCACCAAACTACAAGGTTTTTCGGTTGATGTAGAGGGGACAAATACTGATGGTGATTTAGGAGCCGCATTTAGCACCTCTTACCAACACCGTAATGTGTTTAAAGGTTCTGAACAGCTAAACATAAAAATTCGTACTGCATATCAGCCTATGGGTAATTTAGAAAATTTGCTAACCAATAATTCTATCGATATTGGGGGCGAAGCCAGCTTAAATTTTCCTAAGTTTTTATTCCCATTAATTAGCGAAAAAGTAAAACGAAGAATTCGTTCAAGTACAGAGCTTTCTGTAGCGTTTAATCATCAAACAAACCCATGGTATTCGCGTACCGTTGCCGGTTCAGCCTTAAAATACATTTGGGTTACCGGATCAACAAATAACGAAAGGTATGTGTTCGATTTGATTGATGCCAAGTATGTATATCTGCCTCGGATATCCGATATATTTAGAACAACCTACATCGATGTTCCTTCAGTAATACGCTATAGCTACGAAGACCACTTTATTGTTCGTACCGGATTTAGTTTCTCCAAAACAACGCAAAAGCCAAACCAAGCTTTACGAAACTATTATTTTTACCGTGGCAATATCGAAACCGCAGGTAATACCTTGTCGGCTATATGCAACTTACTAGAAGTACCAAAGGTTGATGATGCATATAAAATTGGTGGCATACGGTTTTCGCAATTCGTAAAAGCAGAATTCGACTATACCTACAACAAGGTGGTTGACAACCGCAATAAATTTGTTTTTCGCTATAATGTAGGCTTAGCTTATCCGTACGGAAATGCCGATGTGGTGCCTTTCGAAAAGCGGTTTTTTGCCGGTGGGGCTAATAGTGTTCGTGGCTGGTCGGTTAGAACATTAGGACCCGGTTTGTACCAAAGTAGTAATATGGGGATAGATTTTATGCGTTCAGGAGATATTAAGTTGGACTTGAATTTTGAATATCGATTTAAAATGTTTTGGCTACTCGAAGGAGCTGCTTTTATCGATGCCGGAAATATTTGGACCATCAATCAATACAATACACAGGAGGGTGGCTTGTTTAATCCCAACACATTCTATCAAGAGTTAGCTTATGCCTACGGTATTGGTCTCCGTTTTGATTTTACATTCTTCTTATTCCGTCTAGATATGGGGGTGAAACTGTATGACCCCTCACAATCGCGTACATTACAATGGCGCTTACCCTTTACTTGGCAAGATACTGCCTTCCATTTTGCCATTGGCTATCCTTTTTGATACTTGTTGTAGTATAGTTTTGTCTAGTCAAACCCTTATTAGATGGTGCTAGAGTAATTCATTTTTTTAACACATATATAAAATGTTAAAACTATAATTTTAACTTGCGTATATTAATTTAAATGTTATTTTTGTAAAACAAATGTCATTGTTTATTAATATCAAACCAAAAAGATTTGCCTATAGTAGAATTTATACTTTGATTCTAATACACAAAGTAATGAAAAACCACCTGTTTCTAACCGATGAATTATTGGTTGAACTTTACGCAAATGGCAATAACGAAGCTTTCGAAACGCTATTGAACCGCTACAAAAGTCGCGTTTATTCTTACATTTATTTTATTGTACGCAACAAAGATCTTTGCGAAGATGTCTTCCAGGAAACTTTTATTAAAGCTATTACCACCATCAAGCAAGGAAAGTACATTGATAATGGTCGATTTTTGGCGTGGATAAACCGTATCGCACATAACTTGATTATTGATTATTTCCGCCGGAACCAAAACGAAAACACCTGCTCTTTTGAAAACGAAGATTTTCAATTGCTTAACATCTCCAATCTATGCGATAAAAGCATAGAAGATTGTTTGATGCATGAGCAAGTAATGACTGATGTGGCGTGCTTGGTAGATTATCTTCCCAGCAATCAGCAACAGGTAATACGGATGCGGTATTACGAAGATTTAAGTTTTAAAGAAATTGCCGAAAAAACAGGCGTAAGCATTAATACCGCTTTAGGAAGAATGCGTTATGCTGTTTTGAATATGCGTAAAATTGCCGAAGAAAACAACATGCAGTTAGAGCTAAATTAACTTGTTGGAAAGCTGACATAAAAAAACTCACCCGATGAATTAAACTCATCGGGTGAGTTTTTTTATGTGGGAACATGTTTTGGTCCTGATACTGTTAGCTAAAATACAAACAGTTTCTTAATTTTGCAAAGCCTTTTGTTTGCCGTAATATTACTATATAATGAAAAAAGAAGCCTTCCGTATTGTATTTATGGGAACCCCCGATTTTGCGGTGGAGAGTTTAAAGCGTTTGCACGAAGCTGCATATACCATTGTAGGGGTGGTTACTATGCCGGATAAGCCTGCCGGCAGGGGACAAAAAATTCAATATTCTCCAGTTAAGCAATATGCCTTAGCCCATAATATACCTGTATTGCAACCCGAGAATCTTAAAAATGAAGCTTTTACAACAGAACTAAAAGCCCTACAGGCTGATTTGCAAATTGTGGTGGCATTTAGAATGCTGCCCGAGGTGGTGTGGAATATGCCTCGATTGGGTTCGTTTAATTTGCATGCTTCATTATTGCCACAATACAGAGGAGCTGCACCAATTAATTGGGCAATAATTAACGGAGAAAAGGAAACAGGTGTAACTACATTCTTTTTACAACAAGCCATTGATACCGGCAATATTATTTTACAAAAGAAATTGCCTATTTCAGGTAACGATACAGCTGGTGTAATACATGATAGTTTAATGGTTTTAGGCGCTGATTTAGTGCTCGAAACGGTTGAACTTATACTTCAAAACAAGGCACAAGGTGTTCCGCAGTCATATACTGAAAACATGAAAATAGCCCCCAAAATTTTTAAAGAAACCTGCTTAATTGATTGGACTAAGTCGGTTGTATATTTGTATAATTTTGTGCGTGGCTTGTCACCATATCCGGCGGCTCGTGCAGCGCTTGTATCGGCTAGCGGAAAATCAATCGACTTAAAGGTGTTTGAAAGCAAGGCAGAACTGAGTGCACATAACAATAAACCAGGCACTTTAATAACCGACCAAAAATCGTTTATTAAGGTAGCAACTGTAGATGGTTACTTACATTTAGTTTCGATACAATTGTCCGGAAAAAAACGAATGACAGCGGCTGAACTGTTGCGGGGATTTGTATTGTAAGTACTATTATTGTTGTTGCTCGTTTAAAACAGCATTTCTATACTGTCTGTTTTTAAGTATGTTGACATAATAAAGGGCTTTTTTATTGTTGAAGTTTTCGTATGATTTTTGAGCCCAATCTACTGCCAAGTCGAGGTTTCCGTTTATTTCGTTAATGATAGCCATATTGTAATACGCTCTTCCGGCAATTTTTTTTCGGCTATTTTGAGTTTCTTTTTTCCATAATTCTGCAGCTTCATCCCAATTGCCGGTGCGTGCTTTTCGTTTGGCAATTTTAAAGTTATCTGTTCCCCGTACAAAGTAGTCTCTTCCTACACGAATAGAAAAAGGTCTTATACGCAATCCATAAGTTTGTCCTATTCGTTTGCTTACATCCTTAACGGCTTCTTTTCTACCAATAATTGCGTTTGCTGCATTTACAGGAGTTAAGCCTCTACCTGTTGAGTTAATAACATCGACCAACTGAAAAGCATCAATCACATCGCTTGCCAACGGGTCGTAAATGCGCCAGCCGGTTGTTATCTCGGTGCGTAAGGTAGCAATGTGTTCCATAGCCGGAATAGTACCTAAAGGCGTATTAATTGGAGCTGGTGCTGTATTGTAGTTAATTTTGCTGTTGGTGTCGTATGATTCAAGAGCAAAAATGGCATCTAATTCGTTAGCCCTGCAAATTTTTGTCACCTCGTCTTGCGGTAATGCAGCGGGCATAATTCCTATGCCGGATCCTTTTAATATTATGTGATCTAGAAGTATTACCTCTTCAAATCTACTGTTGCTTAACAGTTCATCTTGTAGACCTAAGACACAAGATTTTGCCCCATCGGTATCTAGGGTTTTGCTCTCGAGCGTTACTATTTTTTCAATTTTATTGAGTAGGTTGTTTTTTTCGTTTGCTTCACTTCGGTTAATGATACCCACCCTTTTTATAGCTGGTGATATACTAACAGGAGCCGGTTCAATAACCGAAAGAGTTAGTCGGTTAGTAGTGCTGCATGCACTAAAGACTACAATTAATAATAAAACAATAAAATTGTTTCTCATGGGGTTACTTAATACGTTCTATATACTTGATTATAATATTAAACATACTTTCAAAGGCAGTAAGCGGTGTATTTTCGGGCGTATCTTCTAATTTATGGTAGTAAATATCTCCACCAACGGCATAAAATGAAAAGCTTGGCACACCTGCTTTCTGGAAAATGCAATGTCCACTGATACAAGCTTCGCCTCTAGGTTTTAAGTTTTTTATGTATTTATCACGGTTATTAATGTCATTTAGCATCTTGTAATTTGCCTCTAATAGGCTGCCATTAACAACTACAGCTCCATCAACGCCAGTGCCAATAACATCAAAATTGAGTAAGAACTTTGTTTTACTTAAAGGAAGTGCCGGAAAATTAGTATATGCTTTTGATCCTTCAAGACCAAGTTCCTCTGCTCCAAGAGCAATAAAGATAATGCTGTATTTTGGCTTAATCATTTCAAAGTGTTTGGCTAAATTAAGCATCATTGCAACACCACTAGCATTGCTGTTTGCTCCGGGAAAAATTACATTTGCACCCATCATACCCAAATGGTCGTAATGTGCTGATATAATTATCGCAGAGTCAGGAAATAGGCTTCCTTCAATAATCCCTACAACATTTTGGGTTTGGTAAGTAGTCTTATATTCAGCTTCAATCTCAACTTTTGCCGTTTTAACCTTTGATATATCCATGTCTTTTACCACATAAATTACCGGTCGTGCACTTTGTATATTTGAACTAGCCCAAGATAAATTAACCTTATCGTAAATCATAACACCTTTAAGTTGCACCTGCATATCCGTTTTAATTTTTTGAATAAGCGCATCAATTTTCTTTGTAGTTTCTGGCGATTCACCAGTTTTATTTTCGTTATCTATCAAGATAAATCCTTCTTTTGCATCCCGCAGTTTATCAAGCAATACCATGCGGTCGTTCAACATTTTACGATCAATATAAATAAGCTTATAACTACCTATAATTGACGGGCAATTTGGCTCTACCCAAAAGTCTATACCGGCTTGTAGCGATGTTTTGTCTTTATCAAATAGTAAATCCATTTTATTTGGAAAGGTATTGGCATTAACCGGAAATTTTTGGAAATAGCTATTCCCAATAGGTGTTACCCCAATAGATCTAAATTCGGTTAGGATATAATCTGCGGCCAATTGATCCCCTCCTTTTACCACACCTCTACCATTCATCTTTGGGTCGCAAAGTGTGTTAATTACTTCGCGAGCATAATCAATTACCGGAGAAGATTCTGCCCAGGTAGAATCTGTTGTAGGAAAAACTTGTGCAACCGAATTAACATAGATTAGCGTAAACAGAAATAAACTTGTAATCTTTTTCATAGATAGCTGATTTTATTGTAGGTTGATAGTATAAGCGTGTTGTCTTTGCCTCGAAGAATTTATTCCTCAAAAACCAAAACTACTTAAATTGATTATTAAAACCAACAAAAAGGTGAAAATTTTTTAAATAGAATAAATTTTTTTATAAAAAAAGCAGCGTAAGTGAGATAAATACTAACTACGTTTTTTTATAGATGATAAAAAAAGCAGGCAAAATATTTTGCCTGCTTTAGAATGATTTATTACGATGTGTTTAATCTACTTGTACTACTAAATATCGAGAAATGCTCCAGAACTCAACAAAATTTTTAATGTTAATTACTTTGGTCCCGTTTTCTTCGGTAATGGCATACGATTTCATTGGATGGTTGGTTAACACTTTAGCTCTTTTACTGTATAATGGAATGGTTGTGGTTGTGCGGGTGTCAATTTTTACAAAGTAATCTTTATTAAAATCGTTTTGAAGAATTTTTGCACTACTAAAAATTCCGTTTTTTGTTAAAATTTGTTGCGATTTAAGTTCTCTGCGTGAGCCAAACACATACCATGCTGTATGCATTAACTCTTCTTGTTTTTTTAATTTTTCTGTTTTATTAATGTTGTCATTCGATAAAACAGTATTTGATTCAGCTAACACCCCTAATTCATACCCTAATTGTTGTAATTTCTCATCCTTTAAAGCAAGCTCCATTTTCAAGGAGTCCATAGCCAAGGCTCTTTCTTGTAAAGTGGAATTTAATCGGTCAATTACTCGTTGTAATTGTGATTTTGCTCCCTTATTCTTTTTAACCTCTTCTTCTAATTTGGCAATTTCCTCTTTATTCTTTTGAAGAATATCGGCCATTAATTGCACATTTTCTGTAATTCGTTCTACGGCTTCTTTTGATATTTTTTCGCCCGATGCATCTGTATTTACATACTGTTCGGTTGCTCTAACCTTATCAAAGTTGTCGGCAATATCGTTTATTCGCTGCAGGTATGATTCTACTTCAGAAATCTTTTTAGAATTTATGGCAACCAATGAATCGTTTTCTTCTTTTAATTCTTTGTATTCCTGTGATTCTTTTACACAAGAAGAAAGAAACAGGGAGAGAACGGCAAACAAAATAAGTTTTTTCATGTTGATTAATTTTAGCGCATTTTATATTTCAGCAATTAGAGACAAAAATAATGTTAATTTTCATATCCTGCAACAATTACCACGATTTCTCCTTTTGGCGGCTTTTCTGTAAACAAAAAGGCTAGTTCTTGTACTGTTCCTCGGTATGTTTGCTCAAATTTTTTTGATATCTCGCGCGATACAGATGCTTTTCTTGTCGATCCGAAATATTCGGCAAACTGACTCAGTGTTTTAGCTAGTCGAAAGGGCGATTCATAGAAAACCATAGTTCGTGTTTCTGTAGCCAACTCTTTCAACCGGGTTTGTCGTCCTTTTTTAACAGGCAAAAATCCTTCGAAACAAAACTTATCGTTTGGCAAACCGGAGTTCACTAAAGCAGGAACAAAGGCTGTAGCGCCAGGTAAGCACTCTATCTCAATACCATTTTCGGCACAAGCACGAACAAGTAAAAAACCGGGGTCGGATATTGCGGGCGTACCTGCATCAGACACTAAGGCAATGTTTTGCCCTCCCTGTATTTTAGATACAATACTATCAGCTGTTTTGTGTTCATTAAACTTATGGTGCGCTACCGCGTGTGTGCTTATTTCAAAATGCTTTAGCAAGAATGCTGTTGTGCGGGTGTCTTCGGCTAAAATCAAATCTACTTCTTTCAGTATTCTGATAGCACGAAAACTCATGTCTTCTAAATTTCCGATAGGCGTTGGCACCACAAAGAGCTTACTCATATTAGGCAAATAATCTATTTATCAAGTTCATAAAGTCTTCTACTGTCTCGTTTTCTTTGTTCCAATCAAAATTTTCAGATAGGAATTGTTGAACAGCATTAGCATCCGAACAATTGTTTATATAAGTAAGGGCGTCGTTCATTTTTTCAGCATCTCCGGTAAAAAGTTCTCGTTGAAAACGGAATCGATCAGCAATGCTAATGGCTTTTTTAATGTCGTTAATTTTTTGGTTGGCTAAGGTACTCGCAAAACTATCATTTTTTTGTTTTGTTATACCGATAATTTTTGTTTCCGTTTGTACTTTAACTCTTTCTAAAACAGTTTCTTCTTTCTTTTGTTCAATTAGTTGTTCAATTTCTACCGCATTTTCAATAGGTTTTTCTGCTATTGATTCTGTTTCTTTTTGGGGAGATAGGACTGTAGAATCGTCTGTATTGAGTGTTTCAATTTTTGTTACTGCAGTATAATCCTCTTCAATAATTTCTTCTATTTCAATAGCTGTTTCCACAGAAATTATCTCTTTTTCTTGTGTAAGTTCTATAATAGGCGCTATTTTATTTTCTTCTGCTATATGTTGGAGGATGATTTCGGTTTTAAGCTGCGCTAATTTTCGCAAATTATCAACCAGTTCTTGTGCTTTTGACGAGGCTAACTTGACTATTGTAGGCGATAAGGTCTCGGTCTCGAATAAGCCTTTGGTAATCATATCGAGTTCTTGTATGTCTTTCTGAATGAGTGCTAAAAAAACTTCTTTTGTCATAATATAATCGTATTCCTTTTTTGAAAAATGTATTTTGCTACCTTTGCAAAAGTCTCTGTAAAAATAGCAAATATAATCCATTATGTTATTTTTTAAAAACAATATTCATTTAATATTACAGGAGTGTTAAGAGCCAAGACATAAAAAATAACGTGTAAATAAAATTCACTATTATCGTTATCTCACTTTACTCTTTATAGGATATATTCTAATAGTTATTTATTACCTTGCAAATAGATCATAATTAATAATGATAATACCATGAACTCTGCTTACGAAAAACCATTCACTTTTGATAGGGTAGTACGGATGATTATAGCCCTGTTAGTAATTGTTTTATTATTTTTATTGGTAAATAGGTTAAGTGCTGTTTTGCTTCCTTTTTTGGTAGCTTGGCTTTTGGCGTATATGATTAATCCCTTGGTTGAAGTTTTTCAATATAAACTCAAGATACAGAATCGAATTTTTTCCATTATTCTTGCGTTGCTCCTTATTGGTGTAGTATTGGTTGGCGTGATATGGTTGATTTTCCCTCCAATTATAGGTGAATTAAGCCGTACCACGAGCTTATTTTCGGTTTATATAAAGCAAATTCAAGAAGCTTCCTTTATTCCCAATGATATAAAGGCATTTTTAGTTGATTGGATGCATAAAATTGATTTTGAAAAATTACTGAAACAAGAAAGTGTTTCTGAGGGTGTAAAATCACTAATACCTCGCTTTGGGAGTATAATTTTAGGATCTATCGATATTGTAATTAGTCTTTTGGTAGTAGTTATCGTGTTTTTATATACCATTTTTATTTTGGTCGATTATGAAAAAATTACCAATGGTTGGATAGAGTTGGTGCCTTCAAAATTCCGACTTAGGATTATGGATATGGTTGGCGATTTGGAAAGTGGTATGAACCGGTATTTTAGAGGACAAGCACTAATTGCAACTATTGTAGGGGTGCTTTTTGCCATTAGTTTTGAAATTATTAATTTGCCTTTGGGTATACTGATGGGATTACTTATTGGGGCACTAACCATGGTACCATACTTAAAAGTAATCATGATTTTGCCGTTGGGTTTCGTTGCCTTGCTAAAATCTATAGAAACCGGACAGCCATACTGGATGGTTGTTTTATCCATTGTATC
The DNA here is from genome assembly GCA_945897785.1 of Paludibacter jiangxiensis. GTDB lineage: Bacteria > Bacteroidota > Bacteroidia > Bacteroidales > Paludibacteraceae > JAFGVL01. Next base: position 47,792 of record CAMDGD010000002.1, on the reverse strand, counting down.
TATATTTATACTTATTCAAGCTTTCGAAGACATTGTGTTGATTCCCAAAATTATGGGTAAAGCCATGGGTATGAATCCTGCTGTTATTTTATTGTCGCTATCTATATGGGGTTCTTTAATGGGGGTTGCCGGTATGATTATAGCGTTGCCTATAACTACAATCATTGTATCATATTATAAACGGTTTATTTTGGGAGATGAAGCGCTGTTTTATACCAACGAACCCAGTGTAATTGCTGTAAAAAAACCAGCAACAAGAAAAACAATAACTAAAAGCACAACAAGCAAGAGCCCTCGAAAGCAAATTAACAGCAAAGAATAGCTGTATTTTTTAAGCAAGTTTATACCACACATTCATACTCTCAATTGTGCCGGCTATTTGTGTATTGTTTATCAATGTTCCACTAAAACGGTAGCCACAGTTTAAAAATGTTTTGTTTATCGAGAGTTCAGTCGGCAAATGGTAAAAAGCGTTTTGTAGCAAGACTGCTTTACGTATGCTTCCATAAAAAGCAACAGATGTAAGGCTAGTATATTTCCTCTATGGCTAGGTAAAACGGCAAAATCAATTGATATAGATTATAATAAAGCGAAAAGCTCCAAAAATAACAAATACTATTGAAAGAATTATATACCGCTTATAAGATAGTTTGACTGCATCATGAATTAAGCTTTTTTCTTCCAAAAAATTTATTACTATCTGCTAAGATAGTATTTTTTTGCCCCAAATGGAAGTTTTTCTTAGCGCAAGTTTTGTGCTTTACGCGCTGAAAAAACGGAGGCTTTTTTAGCTAGTTAAGGCATTTTCCTGTTGAAGCATTATGCCATAAAATTATTTTAAAGGGGGCATCCCTTCATATGACACAATTTTTTCTGGTTGGTTAAGGTAGTAAAAGCTGTGGTTTCTGTGGTCTCTTTCATCTAACGAGATGCGACGAAACACATCGGCCCAGTTAGAGAAATCTCCATATTCTTTTACGGTAGGGTTGTTTGCTTTTTGAGTTTCCCACTGAGGATTTTCTTGTACCATATGTGCGTAAATATGTTCGGCGTGGTCTTCGAAAGCACCGTTAAAGGCAAAGGCAGTTTTAATATTTATGCAGGCCACTAGCTTTGAAAAAAATACATAGCTAAAAAGAATAAGTAAAACGATGGGTGTGGATAAAAACCATTTGTTTTTCAGCTTATCTTCTTTCATTTTCTCTTCTATCAAGAGTAAATGCATATATTCATTATCCTGAGCCTGTCTTCCCCAATGCATTATTTCTTGAGCCCAATCTACTTTCTTTTTAGCAAAATAGCTTAACGACAATGTGTAGTATTGTTTAATTTCCCACTCTCTATATGGTACCGATGCAAGTATTTCTAGTAATTTAGCTTTCTGCAAACTGTTTTTTCTACCTGCCAATACATCCATTCCGAAAAAAAATACCTGAGAAGCCAAACTATAGGTTAAACAAGGTCTTTGTAGTGTACTTTCTTGTTCTCTTTTTAGGTTGATAGTCATAGTGTAATTGTAAATTTTAGATAAGGGAACTAATAAATTAATCCATTTATTTATTTCTTTTATTCAACTAAGATAGGTTGTTTTTTTGAAAAATAAAAATGGTTATTTTAGTTTAGAAACCATTTCATTGCTAAGGACTCTTATATAAAGCTGATTTCTATTTGTTTACAATTGAATATATTTGACATTCTTCCTAACTTGTCCCTTTTGGTGGGGTATTTCTAATTATGTAATATGGTTCTTCATTTTTTGATATGGTTGGGCTTTGATGGTAACTATTATTTAAATGATGTGATTCAACTCTTCTCCATCAAGATTTTATTTTGATTCAAAATTCATATTTAATACAATGTATTCTTTTTTGGATTCACAGCAACTTACCTAATACAGCAACTACTATTTTTCAATAAGTGCAATAGCTTTAGCAATAGCCTTGTCTATGCCATCAGCTTTTTTGCCTCCGGCTGTAGCCATAAATGGCTGTCCCCCGCCATTGCCTTCAATTTCGGTGGCTGCCTCGCGGATAAGTTGGTTAGCATTGAAACCGGCGTCAACTAGCGGCTGACTTAAAGCTATGGTAAGTGAAGGTTTGTTGTCGTTTACGGTGCCTATTACCAATAAAAATTTCTCGTCGGCAAAGCGGTTGCGTAATTGCGAGGCAATACCTCGTACCATATCTGTACTTATGGTAGCTTTGTAGGAGATAACTTTTATGTTGTTTATTGTTTGTGTTTGTGTGGCTAATTGTTGTGCGATGGCTGTTACTTGTTCTTGCTCAAAGTGTTCCACTTGTTTTTTTAGTTCGGCGGCTTCTTCCACCGTTTTTCTAATGGTGGCAATTAAATTTGGTGCATTATTGAATAGCGCTTTTGCCTCCCGCACTTGGTCTTGTAGTTCGTCGCAAAGGGCTTCTGCTTTTTCGGCGGTAACTGCTTCGATACGACGTATGCCTGCTGCTACAGAGGACTCAGAAACAATGCGAACTAAGCCAATTTGACCTGTTGCTTGCACATGGGTTCCACCACACAATTCAACAGAGCTACCGTATTTTACCACCCGTACTTTTTCTCCATATTTTTCTCCAAATAATGCCATGGCGCCAAGAGCTTGAGCTTCGGCAATAGGCATTTCTCGTTCTTCTTCTAAGGCAATATTTTCGCGCACTTTTTTATTGGTCAATCGTTCTACCGCACGAATATCTTCGTTTGTCAGTTTTTGAAAATGAGAAAAGTCGAAACGTAAATAATCGGCTGTTACCAACGAACCTTTTTGCTCTACATGCGTACCTAATAGTTCTCGTAGGGCTTCGTGTAATAGGTGTGTGGCTGTGTGGTTATTTTCAATAGCGGTTCTATTTGCTAGGTTAACTGTAGCTTTAAACGAAGCAGTAATATCTTTCGGCAACGCAGTGCAAATATGTATGCTTAAGCCATTTTCCTTTTTTGTATCAATAATTTGTATTGTTTCGGTGTCGGAAATTAGCGTTCCGCTATCGCCACTTTGTCCACCTTGTTCTCCATAAAAAGGTGTTTTATCCAATACCAATTGATAAAAATCTTTGTTTTTTTGCGATACTTTTCGGTAGCGAAGAATGGCTGCATCGCAGGCTAAAAAGTCGTACCCGATAAAATCGGTATCCCCTTCACGAATAGTAACCCAGTCGCCTGTTTCGGTAGCTGCAGCATTACGAGCCATGGCTTTTTGCTTTTCCATTTCAATAGTGAATTCTTCAATATTAACGGTCATGCTATTTTCTCGTAAAATCAGTTCTGTTAAGTCCAACGGGAACCCATAAGTATCATATAATTGAAAGGCAATCTTTCCGCTCAATACCCCACCTACCTGAGCTGGGGTTTGAGGGAGGTATTTATCCAACAACCTAATACCGGTTTCCAATGTCCGTAAAAAAGACTCTTCTTCTTCTTTAATAACTTTCTCCACCAAGCTTTGTTGCACATGTAATTCCGGATATGCCGCTCCCATGCTTTCGATTAGCGCAGGAATTAGTTTATACATAAAGGCTGAGCGTTGATTCAAAAAAGTGTATCCATACCGCACGGCACGGCGTAAAATTCGGCGAATAACATATCCGGCTTTTGCGTTAGAAGGCAGCTGTCCGTCGGTAATTGAAAAAGCGATGGTGCGAATATGGTCTGCAATAACGCGCATGGCTATATCCGTTTTTTCGTTGTCGTGGTAGTGAATTCCGGCAATCTTCCCAATTTCGATAATGATAGGCTGAAAAACATCGGTATCGTAGTTAGATTGTTTGCCTTGAATAGCCATGCATAACCGCTCAAAACCCATCCCTGTATCAACATGTTGTGAAGGAAGCAGCTCTAGGGAACCATCGGCTTTGCGGTTAAACTGCATAAATACATTGTTCCATATTTCTACCACCTGCGGATGGTCTTTATTAATCAATTCCACTCCGGGTACTTTTGCCCTTTCTTCGTCGCTCCGCAAGTCGATATGTATTTCGCTACACGGACCACAGGGACCGGTGTCGCCCATCTCCCAAAAATTATCTTTTTTATTGCCGTTGATGATTCGTTCTGTGGGAATATATTTTGTCCAAATGGTCGCAGCTTCATTATCTCGTTCCAATCCTTCTTTTGCATCACCCTCAAAAACAGATGCATACAGCCGATTTTTGTCTAGCTTTACGACTTCCGTTAAGTATTCCCATGCCCAGGCTATGGCTTCCGTTTTAAAATAGTCGCCAAACGACCAGTTTCCAAGCATTTCGAACATGGTGTGGTGGTAGGTATCATGGCCAACCTCTTCTAGGTCGTTATGTTTTCCGCTTACCCGCAAACATTTTTGCGAATTAGCTATTCGTGGATATTTTACAGGCGCATTGCCTAAAAAAATATCTTTAAACTGATTCATCCCAGCGTTTGTAAACATCAACGAAGGGTCATTTTTTATTACCATTGGAGCCGAAGAGACAATATGATGCCCTTTTGAGGAAAAAAAATCGGTAAATGATTTGCGGATTTCTTTAGCGGTCATAAGTTAATTTTCCAATTATTTAGTGTACAGATGTGCCCATTAAAAGAGCACAAATAGGTGTTTTATACAAAAAAAATAAAATTTGCTGAATTCTACATACATGCCATTAGCTAAACAAGGTTTGTTTCATTTGCTAATCAGCACATTTTCATATTGGCATAATTTCTTTATTTGGTTCGCAAAATTAGCAGAAAAATCTTTACTTTTGCCAAAATCTATTATAAATTAGCCTATTTGCATGAACCGTTTTTGTGCAGAATAGTTCAACAAGGCTTTTTTACCACTGTAGCTTCTAATATGGGAAAAATAAAATACTACTTTAATCCGGAAACCCTTAATTATGAGAAAGTGGACACTTCTTTTAAAGGAAGGTTTAAGCGGATATTGTTGCATTTTTTTACCAGTTTCTTTTTAGGAATCATTTTCTTTTTATTTTTTGTTTTTACGGTTGAGTCGCCGTACCAAAAAAATTTACGAACAGAAAACAGTAATATACGGGCGCAGTATCGTATTTTAAATAGGCAATACAATCAATTAGAAGCAGTGTTGTCTGATTTACAACAGCGCGATAATAATTTGTATCGGGTAATTTTTCAGGCAGAACCAATTCCTGTTTCGGTACGAAAAGGAAGCTATGGAGGAACCAACCGTTACGATTATATTCGCGAATTTACCAACTCGCAAATTGTACTAAATACTACGCAAAAAGCAACGGAGTTAAGCCGACAGTTATATATTCAATCAAAATCGTTTGATGAGATTGTTCGTTTAGCTAAAACAAACGAAGAAAGGTTGCAAAATATTCCTGCAATTCAGCCGGTGTTTAATAAAAACTTAAAACGGATGGCCTCAGGGTATGGCATGCGTATCGACCCAATTTATCATACCCGAAAATTTCATGCTGGCATGGATTTTACGGCTCCTATTGGCACCAAAATTTTTGCTACCGGTAATGGGGTGGTTGTTTTTGCCGGCTGGAAACAAGGGTATGGCAATTGTGTTATAATAAATCATGGCTTTAATTACCAAACACTTTATGCGCATATGCATAAGATTGTAAAAAACAAAGGCGTTAAGGTAAACAGAGGAGAAGTGATTGGTTTTGTAGGTAATAGTGGCAAGTCCACAGGTCCGCATTTACATTACGAAGTGCATTATAAGGGAAAACCGGTAAATCCTATCAATTATTATTTCAAAGATTTATCACCTGCCGAATACGATGAAATGTTACAGTACACAAATAACTGTGCACAAGTTTTTGATTGATGTTTCGTAATTATTATATGTAAAAAAAACTATGGAGGAACAAGCTCACATATCGGATGATGATTTAATCAAACAAGAATACTGGTTTTTGATAGAAGAATACAAGAGCTCGGTTCGCAATCTAAATTACGAGTTGGTAGATAGGGCTTTCCATTTTGCTGCAAAAGCGCACGAGGGATCACGTCGTCGTTCCGGTGAACCGTATATGATACACCCTATTTCTGTAGCGCGCATTGTGGTAAAAGAAATAGGTTTGGGAACTACCTCGGTGTGTGCTTCCTTGTTGCACGATGTTGTTGAAGATACCGATTACACGGTAGAGGATATCCGCAATCTTTTTGGCGATAAGATTGCTACTATTGTGGATGGGCTTACTAAAATATCCGGTGGGGTATTTGGCGAACAAGCCTCTACGCAGGCAGAAAACTTTAGAAAGTTATTGCTTACTATCTCAGAGGATGTGCGCGTAATTATGATAAAAATTGCTGACCGACTACACAATATGCGTACGCTTAGCTCCATGCCTCCTGCTAAGCAGTACAAAATTGCCGGCGAAACCACCTATATTTATGCTCCATTAGCCTATCGTTTAGGTTTGCATAAGATAAAAACAGAACTTGAGGATCTTAGTTTGAAGTTCGAACATCCGGAAATATATCAACAACTAAAAAATAAATTATTTGAAGGAGAAACACAGCGGCAAGAGGTATATGCTCGTTTTGTAAAACCAATTGAAAACCAGTTGCAGTTGATGAATTATGAATACGACATCGAAATGCGGGTAAAGAGTATTTCATCTATTTGGAATAAGATGAAAAATAAAAATATCCCCTTCGAAGATGTATACGATTTGTTGGCCGTTCGTATTGTTTTTAGAACTCGGTACGATATTGAAGAGAAAAACCAGTCATGGATGGTGTATTCTGCGGTAACAAGTCATTATAGACCTCATCCTGAAAGAATTAGAGACTGGGTAAGTACGCCAAAAGCAAATGGATACGAAGCATTACATGTTACCGTAATGGGTCCGGAAGGTATCTGGATCGAAGTACAAATTCGAAGCGAACGGATGCATGAAATTGCTGAGAAAGGACTTTCGGCACATTGGAAATATAAAACCGGCGAAAATCCTACTGAAACGGAATTAGACAATTGGCTAAAAACAATTAAAGAAGTTTTTGAAGATCCTGAAACCAATGCCATCGATTTTTTAGATACTTTTAAACTGAATCTTTTTGCTACAGAAATATTTGTTTTTACCCCTAAAGGTGAAATTAAAACTATGCCACAAGGTTCAACAGCGTTAGATTTTGCCTTTTATTTGCATACCGATTTAGGGTTTCAATGTATAGGTGCGAAGGTAAATTATAAATTAGAACCCTTGAGCCATGTGTTAAATAGTGGCGATCAAATAGAAGTGTTAACTTCTAAAAAGCAGACTCCCCAGCCTGAATGGTTGAACTTTGTATCTACAGCAAGAGCAAAAACAAAGCTTAAAGAAGTATTTAAAAAAGAAACCCGAAGCTACATTTCTAACGGAAAAATGATATTGGATGCGTATTTTCAGAAGATGAAAATTCCCAATGATGATGAAAGTTTAGATCAATTGATGCTCTACTTTAAGTTAAAAAACCGCAAAGATTTATTCTACGATTTAGGCAAGGAATTACTTAGTTTAGAGGAAATTGATAAGAAGGTATTTAAGCAAAAAACAGGGTCTAAATGGATGAGTTACTGGAAAAACCAGTTTTTAAATCCTAGAAGACAAGAGTTAAAAGCCAATGATGAAGACTTAGATGCTATTGCACAAAAACCGATTATTGACAGAAAAAAAACTATTGAGTTAACTGACGATAATAAGGACGAGTTATATGTTATTGCCGATTGTTGTAACCCGATTCCGGGAGACGATGTGTTGGGTTATATAAATGACGATGGTAAAATTACCTTACACAAGAGGCAGTGTGCTGTAGCAACTAAATTGAAAACTAACTACGGTGAGCGTATTGTCTCGGCTCAGTGGGTAAGTAAACAAATTTTCTCTTTCCCTGCCATTCTGGAGATAAAAGGCATTGATACGCAAGGCGTACTTTCGCAAATAATCAAAGTGATATCGGAAGATTTGGAAGTAAATATTCAGAGAATAAATTTGGAGAGTAAAGACGGTATTTTCGAAGGTCGTTTTCAAATTAGTGTCCACAGCACGCAACAAGTGAATGACTTGTGTATGCGCATTTTAAAAATTAAAGCGGTAAATTCTGTGTTACGGATAGACGAAACAGCTAATAATGGCTAAGTGATTTTTAACACTTACGGAAGTATTGCTTGATAAATTTTCTCAATAATTCGTGTTCGCACATCCATTTTCATTAGTTTTTTATTCCAACTATCGGGGTGTACGCGGTTCGATAAAAAGATATACACAATTTCTTGCTTGGGGTCTATCCAAACACAAGTTCCTGTAAAGCCATTGTGTCCGTAAAGAATATGCCCATCGGCTGTTTCGTAGCGGTCAAATCCTAGCCCTCTGCGACTAATCGGACTTTTTTCTGTTGTGAAGTAAGTGCTTGTTTTTTCAGAGAAAAATCGATTGTCGCCATATTCACCTCCGTTTACTATCATCTGAAATAATTTAGCTAAGTCGTTGCTATTGCTAAAAAGACCTGCGTGACCGGCAACACCGCCCATAAATGCTGCGTTTTGATCGTGTACATATCCGCGCAAGCATTGTTTGCGTAGAAATGAATCGCAGGCAGTTGGCACAATGTCGGTTACTGATAGTCGCTCCAAAGGTTTATATCCAGTAGTGCTTGCGCCTAGGGCTTGGTAGAAATTGTCTTTTACCAATTTTTCTAATGGCTTTTCTGAAATTTCTTCAGCCATTCTTTGCAACATCAGAAAACTTAAATCGCTGTATAGGTATTTTTTCTCACCTAAAGGCGACTCCACTATAGCATTCCAAATACTGTCTTTAAAAGCATTTATTACCCAGAGGCTATCTGCTATTTGTAATTGGCGGCTTGGGTCTGCACAAGAACTTATAAAACCGGGTTTAAAGGATAAATTGTTTAACCCGTAATATTTTTCATCAACCTGGATGGAGTATTGACAATCTTTTTTTCTTTGTATCAATTTATTATCGAAAGCCTTCAAATCGATAGCTACTTGGTAAAAAGGGATAAACGGTTTTAGTCCGGCTTGATGGGTTAGCAGTTCATAAGCAGTACAATTTTTTTTGTTGCTGTGCTTTAGTTCAGGTAAATAATGACTGATTCTCTTTTCTAGATTGACTTTCCCTTTATCGTATAATTGCATAATTACCGGCAGGGTTGCCGCTACTTTGGTAATGGATGCCAGATCGTAAGTATCTGAATTTTTTACTGCTTGTTGTTTTGTGTAGTCGTGGTGCCCAAATGACTTGTGGTAAACCACGGTTCCCTTTTTGGCTATTAATATTTGGCAACCCGGAGTAGCCATTTTCTCGATGGCATTTAGTGCAATGGTGTCTATGCTTTCTAGTATTACACTATTCATCCCTGCAAGCTCCGGCGTAGCGTACCCTAAACGGGTTTTTGGAGTAATATAGCCTTGACCTTTTTGTAGCTCCTCTACACTGTTTACAGGTAGCTTTCCGCTGGCTGTGAATCCGCCAAATAATACTTGAGCAGCAGCATCTTGCATCAAAGGCATGTTTTCGTAAGCCACAATGATAGCATCGGCATTTGCTATAGATAAAGGATAGTTTTTTAGCTGATAAGTATTTATAAAGCTTATCAGTATTGTTTTTTTTCTGTTGCCAATATTTGCCAATAGGCTGTCGGGAAGCTGGGTGTTGTGTAAGGCAATAATTACGCAGTTGCTTGAATCAATTATGTTGATGATACTGTCGAATGTGCTTTTATTAGTTGTATTGTGCAGGTAATGATTGGTAGTACTTGCGTACAATGCACAAGTTGACAAAAAATCGGTATGCTTTGTTGTACCTATGGAAACGATGCTAATTTGTTGGTCTTTTACCTTTTTTATTGGTAGTATTTGGTTGTTGTTTTTTGCTACCGTTATGCTTTGTTTGGCGATTTTATCTTGTATTAATTGGGCTTGCGGGGTATTAATTCTTTTTTCTAAGTTCGTAGTATCAATCGGCGTAAATTTAGTTACTCCGTATAAGTATTTGTATGTAAGTACTTTTTTACATTTTTCGTTTATAAGTTCAAGTGAGATAACACTATCTTTTATAGCTTTTTTTATTTCATCAAAGGCTAGCTTAATGTTGTCAGGGTCAAGAATAACATCGTTTCCGGCCAAAAGAGCTCTAACGCAAGCATCTTTTTGATTACTTACTCCTTTCATTTTCATGGCATCGGTAAAAACCAGTCCCTTAAATTGCAAGTTGTCTTTTAATAATGTGGTTGTAATTATAGGCGAAAGTGACGCAGGGGTGTTGCTAGAGTCAATAGCCGGTACTGCAATATGCCCTATCATTACTCCGGGCATACCTTCTTGAATCAATTGTTTAAATGGAAGCAGGTCGATATTTTGCAAAGTAATCGAGTCGTGTGTTACAACAGCTAATTCATGGTGCGAATCCTGTGAGGTGTCTCCATGTCCCGGAAAATGTTTTCCTACAGACATTATTTTCCTGTTTTCTAGTCCTTGAACAAAAAGTGAGGCTTTCCGACTTATATCTTCGGCATTATCGCCAAAAGAGCGGGTGTTAATAACCGGATTTTCCGGATTAAGGTTAACATCAAGAACAGGGTCAAATGAAATATGAATACCTAATTCGTTGCACTGACGGCCAATTTCAACCCCAAGTTCGTAAATAAGTGTTTCGTTGCTTAACGCACTTAAGCTAGTTTTTCGAGGATACCGTAAACCATCTTTTAAGCGCATAGATAAACCCCATTCGCCATCCATAGCTACCATAATTGGCACTTTGGAACTTGCTTGAGCTACATTAGTTAGTTCGGCTTGCTCTTTTATTGTTCCCGACCAAAATAACAATCCGCCAATGTATTGCTCGTTTATTGCATTTAATAAAGCATTTACATTTTTTGAGTTTAGTTGTGCCGGACTGTTATACATTAATAATTGACCAATCCGTTCGTCGGTAGTTAAGGTGTTAAAAACCGAATCTACCCACAAATTACAGGCTGTTTTGTCGTTTGCCCAAAGCTTGCCTGTAAAGCATAATAACGCAGAGATAAGTATTAAAAATATTTTTTTTCGAACTGTCATCAATAGGGTGTGTTTAATCGTTGAGGTAATAGTAGAAACTGTTAAAAATTTTCCTGCGAAATAGTTGAACCTAGAACGACTCATTATTTGACCAACATTCTTTTCATATAGCCCACTATTATCAAAATTGTAGTCAGAAAAGATAGCTCGTTTTATCTATCAAATCTTTTTCTTGTAAAATACAAACAGTTTTTTATTTTTTTTCATCGCTCAAAGATAAAAAATAAAAAATAAAAACCCTTGTTTAGCCATATTTGAGTCTTATAAACTTTATAAGGTAAAGTCGTTTATTTGCAAAAGAATGAGCCACGAATAACATTTTTAGTTGAAACTTATTGTGGTGCAAAAAAAATTACCTAAATTTGCGCTCCGTTTTGGGTAACCGCTGACAGAATTAAGAGAGGTCTGTGTATTGTTGCTCATAATGTTGTTCAATTTTATACTATAAAAAATGGATTTACTTAAAGTTGCTGAGCAGTCATTTGCTACAGAAAAAACGCACCCGATTTTTAAAAGTGGAGACACTATTACGGTTGCTTATCGTATTATCGAGGGTAACAAAGAGCGTGTTCAACAGTACCGCGGGGTGGTAATTAAAATTTCCGGTCACCTAAACACCAAACGATTTACTGTTCGTAAAATATCGGATAATGTGGGTGTAGAGCGGATTTTTCCTTTAGATTCTCCTTTTATTGAATCTATTACTGTAAACAAAGTAGGTAAGGTGCGTCGTGCAAAATTATATTATTTGCGTGGCTTAACCGGTAAGAAAGCCCGTATCAAAGAAAAAAGATATTAAAAAGATATTTTTTACAAAAAAAAAGAGAGAATTCACTTCGTGTGCTATTCTCTCTTTTTTTTGTAAAAAGCCCTACCATAAACATGATAACGATTTTATCATTTTATAAATAGCTGTATTTTTTTTTAATTATTATTGGTAAACTTATAAAACAATTTATTAAATTGCGAACTTTCTTTCATACCCTTTAGTTCCCGTGTAAATTATGAGTTATTTAAACTTCGACAAGACCCTTTTAATCAACCTTGAAAAATCGTTAACCAAAGAGATGTTGCGAGTCAATAAATCGGGAGCGTATAGCGTAACCACCGTAATTGACTGCAATACAAGAAAATACCACGGCTTACTGGTAGTGCCATTGCCCGAATTGGGTGAAGATAATTTTGTATTGCTTTCGTCTTTTGATGAAACAGTAATTCAACACGGCGCCGAATTTCACATGGGAATCCATAAATTTGAAGGCGATCATTATAGCCCTAAGGGACATAAATACATTCGCGAATTTAATATTGAGACCGTTGCCAAAACTATTTATCGGGTTGGAGGCGTTGTTTTTTCTAAAGAACGTATTTTTATTTCGCACGAAAACAGAATATTGCTTAAATATACTTTATTGGAAGCGCGCTCACCTGTTACCATGCGCTTTAATCCCTTATTGGCTTTTCGAAGCGTAAATGAATTGTCGCATGAGAATAGTCAGGCAAATACTGCCTTTCAGGAAATTGAAAATGGCATAACATCTTGTTTATATCCAAATTTTCCTACCTTATATATGCAGTTTTCTAAACCTGTTGCGTTCGTAAGTACGCCTGATTGGTATAGAGGAATTGAATATTATAAGGAACAAGAACGGGGATACGATTTTAAAGAAGATTTGTTTGTACCCGGATATTTTGAGATGCCCATAAAAAAAGGCGAAAGTGTTTTCTTCTCAGCGGGCGTTTCTGAAGCAAATACGGCTCATTTTAAAAAAATGTATACAGAAGAACTGGCAAAGCGAACTTCTCGTTTGGATTTTTTTAATTGTTTGAAGAATGCGGGACAGCAATTTTATAATAAGATAGGAGATGGACATTATTTGATGGCCGGATACCCGTGGTTTAAATGCCGAGCTCGTGATTTGTTTGTAGCTTTACCGGGCGTTTCATTGGCAATTGATGATGTACCTTTTTTTGAACGAATAATGCAAACTGCTGTTGAGGCGGTAGGTAAATTTATTCGCCATCAAGACCACGAAAGTCACATCAAAGAATTAGATGCTCCCGATGTGTTACTTTGGTTTGTTTGGTCGTTGCAACAGTATGCTCTGGCAACTTCCATTAACCATATGATGGAACGATATGGTAACATTTTATTCGATGTGTTAGCCTTTATTCGTAATCAGCAGCACCCAAATTTATTTCTTTCTGAAGATGGTTTGTTAGAAACAAACGGCTACGATAAACCAGCCTCTTGGATGAACGGAATGGCATGGGGAAAACCGGTCACCCAGCGAACTGGTTGCTTGGTAGAAATTAATGCCTTGTGGTATAATGCCCTTAAGTTTGGGGCCGAAGTGGCTCGCAATACTTCTAATGAATATGAATCGGATGTATTGAATTATCAGGCTGAGTTTGCACGACAGTCTTTTGTACGCACTTTTTGGAATGGCAAATACTTATACGATTTTGTTGTTAACAATTACCGTGATTGGGAGGTTCGGCCAAATATGATTTTTGCTGTTTCTTTGCCTTATTCAACACTAGATAAAGTCCAACAAAAATCAATAGTAGATATTGTAACACGTGAATTACTAACACCCAAAGGCTTACGCAGTTTGAGTCCGAAAAGCGGTTCTTACCGACCGGAATATAGAGGCGATGAAGTTGGTCGGAGTTACAATTACCACAATGGCACTGTGTGGCCTTGGTTGATGGGCTCATTTGCCGAAGCTTACCTTAAGGTGTATAAAATGAGTGGGTTATCATTCTTGGAACGGCGGATTATTGGTTTTGAAAGTGAAATGAGTGAATTGTGTATAGGCACCTTAAATGAATTATATGACGGAAATCCTCCTTTTAAAGGCCATGGAGCAATGTCTTTTGCTATGAATGTAGCTGAGATTTTACGGATGTTACAAGTACTAAAGCAATTTGAAGAAGTACAAGAAAAAAATTAAATTTAGCGTAATACACCAGGTAAGCTGAAATTTGAAATCTGAACCGAAGGTAAAACTGGAGTTAAATCTGAAATAAATACATGAAAGCATTAATGTTTGGTTGGGAGTTTCCTCCTCATATTTTAGGGGGATTAGGTACTGCAAGTTATGGGCTTACTAAAGGTATGTCTTTGCAACCCGATATGGAAATAACCTTTGTTATACCTAAGCCACATGGAGATGAAGACACTAGTTTTTTGAAAATAATTGGTGCAAACTGTATTCCGGTAGTTTGGAAAGATAATAATTGGGATCATGTAAATCATCGTATTGGAAAATTGATGCATCCTGATGAATACTTTTATTATCGTAACCATATCAAATATGATTTTCGTCGTATAGAAACAGATGAATTAGGTTGTATTAACTTCTCAGGTGTTTATCCTAATAACTTATTAGAAGAAATATCCAACTATGAGGCTTCAGCTAGTGTTATAGCTCATACTGGAAATTTTGATATTATTCATTCGCACGATTGGCTCACCTACCCTGCCGGTATTTTTGCAAAAAAAATTTCGGGAAAACCGCTAGTAATACATGTGCATGCAACAGATTTTGACCGTAGTCGTGGAAATGTAAATCCGGATGTTTATGCAATAGAAAAAAGAGGTATGGATGAGGCTAACCATATTATTACTGTTAGTAATCTTACTCGTCAAACAGTTATAGAAAAATACCATCAACACCCATCAAAAGTTACAACGGTACACAATGCTGTGTCACCTTTAGAAAATGCAGAACGGTTTAAAAAAACACCACGAAAAGATAAGGTAGTTACTTTTTTAGGCCGTATTACCATGCAAAAAGGGCCTGAGTATTTTGTTGAGGCTGCTGTAAGGGTATTGGAAAAAACCGATGGAGTGCGTTTTGTAATGGCAGGAAGTGGCGATATGATGAATCAAATGATTCATTTAGTAGCTAAAAGAAATATTGCCGATAAGTTTCATTTTACCGGTTTTTTACGGGGAGATAAAGTGCACGAAATGTTGGCAGAAAGTGATGTGTATGTTATGCCTTCTGTTTCTGAGCCTTTTGGTATTTCCCCTTTGGAAGCAATGCAGGTTGGTACACCAAGTATTGTTTCTGTGCAATCGGGTTGTGCAGAAATACTCAATAATGCCATCAAAATTGATTACTGGGATATTGATGCCATGGCAGATGCTATTTACAGTATTGTTAAATATCCGGCGATGTATAAGTGCTTGCATAACGAAGGTCAATTTGAAGTAAATACAATTACTTGGGAGAAAGCAGGATATAAAGTACGCGATATATACAATAAAGTGCTTGGATGGCACTAGAAGAATTTACTATTTACTGTTTGATGATTTACTATTTTTGTTTCTGCGATGTTTTTTTCATAAGAAACAAATAAACAAATAAACATACTTATGAAGACTATTTGTTTTTATTTTACCTTGCACCAACCTTTACAATTAAAACGGTATCGTTTTTTCGAAATTGGCAACGATCATTATTATTATGATGATTATGTGAACGAAGCTTCTATTCGGAGATTAACGGATGTGTGTTATTTGCCCGCAAATGAGGCTTTGTTGGAAATGATACGTAACTCAAACGGAAAGTTTAAAGTAGCATTTTCTATTTCGGGTATAACCTTGGAACAGTTGGAACAATATGCTCCCGAAGTGATTGACAGCTTTAAGGCCTTAGCAAATACCGGCAGCGTTGAGTTTTTGGCCGAAACATACGCTCATTCTTTATCAAGCATTTACGATGAGGACGAGTTTCAACTGCAAGTGAAAAAGCATGCACAAAAAATTGAAATGCTTTTTGGTAAAAAGCCAACCACCTTTAAAAATACCGAATTAATTTATTCAGATGAGATTGGTGATTTAGTTGCAAAATCCGGATATAAACTGATGCTTACAGAAGGCGCAAAACATATTTTAGGTTGGAGGAGTCCTAATTATCTATACGGACATCCATATAATTCGAAATTGAAATTGATGACACGGAATTTCAAATTAAGTGATGATGTTTCTTTTCGTTTTTCAAACTGGAGCTGGGATCAGTATCCTTTAACAGCGGATAAGTATATTCGTTGGATATCGGAGATGGATACAAAAGAGGAGTTTGTAAGTATAGGCATGAGCTATGCCGCATTGGGTGATATTAACTCTGCCGAAAATGGAATTTTTGATTTTATGAAAGCCCTGCCATATCATGCCTTGGTTAATAAAATTAGTTTTGCTACTCCTTCAGAAATAGCCGAGAAGAGTAAGTCAACGGAAGTAATTACTTCTCCGTATCCGGTGTCATGGGCAGATGAAGAAAAAGATTTAAGTGCCTTTACCGGTAACGACTTACAAAATGAAGCCTTGCAGAAATTGTATAGCGTAGGCGAACGGGTAAGGTTGTGTAACGATAAGTCGCTTCAATACGATTGGCAGAACTTGCAAAGTAGCGACCATTTTTATTATATGTGCACCAAACATTTTACCAGTGGGGCTAGTGCACATTTTAGTCCGTACGAATCTCCGTATGAGGCATTTATGAATTATATGAATGTGCTTTCAGATTTCTTGCAACGGGTTGAAGAGCAATACCCTTCAAGCATCGATAATGAGGAGTTGAATTCGTTGTTGAAAACGATAAATAATCAGGAGTTGAAAATAAATAAGCTCGAAAATAAATTAAATACATTGAAAGCGAAGGAAACGGTTCCTATTAAGCCTACAAAAACACCAGCTACTCCTAGAGAAAAAAAATAAAGCTAAGTACCTTTTTTATAGCCCTGCCTTTTTGGTAGGGCTATAGTTGTCAAATAGCAACACGTCATTTCTACTAATTAACCCATAAAAATTACTTGTCAGTGAAAACATCTGTGAGATTTCTCCTTTTTTGTTTTCTTTTTGCTACAAACTTGTATGCACAAAATGGAGTTTCTGCCGAAATTTTTTTTTCGCTCAGTTATCAAGGGTTTTTAAAGGAAGATGTACAGGAAATGCCTAAGCAGGTTACTTATTTCGTATCCGGCAATAACAGTAAGCAAGTAGTGCAAACGTCTGTCTCAACAATGACGGTTATTGCTAATGCCGACAGTGTTTTTTTGGCTAATTTAAATGATGTTGATGACGATAGAACAGCCTTAGTTTACGATAGAGAAGATATAGAAAACTCTCTTTCAGCATTTCGTATAAAAATTAAGAAGCGAAATGAAACAAAAAAGATATCTGGCTACCTATGTCAGAAATACGATATAAGTATTACTAATTTAGAATCGAAAGAAAAAATGAAAGATGAGGTTTTTGTAACCGAACAACTTGGTGGTGAGAATGCAAACTTCTTTCTTTATAAGGAATTAAAAGGCTTTATTCTTTGGAGTCAGAAAACGCAGGGTAATGAAATTGTAACAATGCAAGCCAAAAGAGTAGTTAAAAAAGATTTTCCTGTCGAAACATTTTTAATACCTGAAGAGTACACCATTACCACATATAAAGACCAAGTAAAGCAAGATGATTGATGAATTACATTTTTTTATCTATTAGTTGTATGTAAAAAATTGATAATAAGTAATATATAGTTTTTTTGTAAAAAACTTTTTGTTATTAACATTTTATAGAGAACAATTTTTAAGTAAGCTTGTTATATGTTTAAAGCAAGAAAAACCAACCTAAACTTTTTGAGTATGATTAACAACATTGGAAAAACCTCAAGTGTTATCAGATTAACCTTAGGTCTTAGCATTTTAACTTTGTGTTTAACCGAAGTCTTGTCCGGTACGTTTGGTACAGTATCTTTCGCTGTTGCGGGTATTTTATTGGTCTCTGGTATTTTCAGAACAGACCCGGTAAAATTTATGGCTCAGCGAATTAAACATAAGAATTTTTGAGAGTAGCGTTTTTTTATGTTTTTAAAGCGTTTATCATTTTATATGATAAACGCTTTTTTTTATCTAAGTACATTTCAATAATATAATTTTCAGGAAAAAAATTATATTCAGCTCAATAGAAATATTTTACAATAGAAATAAAAAAGTGTGAAAAATGAGTATGTAGAACGGGTATCACAAACCAACCCTTAGAAAGTCAGTAATTAAAAAATTCTATATACGGCAAGATGTTGTTTATTCCTACACAGCTTACAAACTACATGAAACGGAGTGAGTTCCAGCCTTTCATATTTTCTTTGTTTTGTTTCTTTTTAAAAATATATGTATTCACTATATTCCTTAATTTAATCAAAAATGAGTAGAGCTACGTTCTATGAATGCCAAATATTCATGGTTGGAAACTTATCAAAATAAGTGTAAAAAATATAGCTTTAATGTACGCCCATTGTATCCGATTTTTTCTACAGACTGTTCAAATGTCTGTTTACCAACTATCCATTCTCGAAACCAAAAAAAGCTATTCCTATTTGATTGTAACGCGTAATTTCTCGTAACCAATAAGGCACAATTTTTCCATTTAATACGTTGCTTGTTATTCTGTTTTCTCCAACAAATAACATCCAAACTATTACAAGACAAACAACGTTTTTTCTTAGTTTTTTGCAGATAAAAAAAGTTTACTGAAACGAATTTCAGTAAACTTCTCAATATCTCAATGATAATACACTCTGTAAAAGTTTCTACCAACTATTTCTGACATCTTTGCCTACTCGTAAGGAAAAGAACTAAAAGAAAACAATTTCCAGTTTGTAGGGTTTATTTATACTGTAAAAATCACATTAAACATTTTTTATGCTCTTTGCTTTCTTTTTTATCATTATCATTCCTCTCTTTATTACTATTTACAATACCCCCAAATATCAGTCAAGAACTACAATCACCAAAACATTTAATGAATCCGCTTATCAACACCCCACAACAATTTGTTTCTCAGGGTGTTAAAGAAATCGTGGTCTTGCTGTTTTACTACTTTTATGGTGTAGTTGGCTTTTTTAATATGTAAGGTATTGGTGTGATTAAACACTTCTGAGCGACCATCTACAGAAGCCAAAAACGAGTTAGTGCGACTTTTTACTTCTACACGAATAATGGAGTCGTCGGTTAATACCAGTGGGCGTACCGTTAAACTATGTGAGGCAACGGGCGTAAGTATAATATTTTTGGCGTTCGGAATAACTAAGGGGCCGCCAACACTCATCGAATAAGCTGTTGATCCTGTAGGGGTGGCTACAATCAAGCCATCCGCTTCGTACGAAATCAAGTGTTTATCGTTGATATAAGCATCAATGGTAATCATAGAGGAACTGTCTTGCTTTAAAATGGCAATTTCATTCAAGGCCACATTTCTACAATTGACTTTGCATTGCGTTCCACATTTCATTTCTAGCACTGTTCGTTCTTCTATCAAAAATTCGTTATTCAGAATTTTTTCTAAAGGACCAACAATATCATCGTGGGCAATATCAGCCAAAAACCCTAAGCGACCAGTGTTTATGCCTATTACAGGAATTCCTTTATTGCCCACACAATAGGCTGTTTTCAAAAAAGTACCATCACCGCCAATACTTACCGCCAAATCGGCCATAAAAACATCTTCGGCACAAAAAACATCGACCTTAGGACTAACCACAATGTATTGCGAAACAAACTCAAAAAAAGCTTTTTCAATACCAATTTGCGCTTTTTTTCGAGTAAGCACCTCAAACAAAGTGCTCAATAAAGCTAAATTATCCTTTTTGTAAGTATTTCCAAAAATGACTACTTTCATACACACAAGTTTAGTATAAATTGAATGGTGTTGTAAAAGTACCTTTTTTTTATTCATTTTTCCTACCCTGATTTAAAAATATTTAGCATTTCACTTCAGATAAAAGGAGCAGTTTTTGTGTTTTTCCGAAAACTTATCAACTATCTTATTAATCTTTATGGTTTTCTATTATTTTTGCATTAAACTTATGGAAAAGCAGCTTGTGCTGCATCTATATAAAACATTATCATCCTATATATACTAATCAAATAATAAATCAATCACTATGAATTTGATGTTGATTTTACAAGTAGCTCCTCCTGTAGCAGATATAACAGAAAAAGTTACTACAGAAAAAAATCTGTTCGATTTGGCCATGAAAGGCGGTATAATCATGATTCCTTTGGCCTTAATGTTAATTATTGCCATTTACATTATTGTTGAACGGATGGTGGTTATTAACAAAGCCTCCAAAGAAGATAAGTCGTTTATGAACAGGATAAAAGACTATATTTTTGAGGGTAAAGTGGATTCGGCACTAAACCTTTGCCGCCAAACAAACAATCCTTCTTCGCGCATGGTAGAAAAAGGCATAAGTCGCCTTGGCCGACCAATGAGTGATGTGCTTGTTGCTATTGAAAATGTGGGTAATCTTGAAATCGGAAAACTTGAAAAAGGACTGGGCATTTTAGCTACCATCTCCGGTGGAGGTCCAATGATAGGGTTTTTCGGAACAGTAATAGGAATGGTAGATGCTTTTTTCGAAATGAGTAGCAGGGGCGACAATATCATTGTATTGTCCGATTTAGCCGGAGGTATTTATACCGCTATGGTTACTACCGTTGCCGGACTTTTTGTGGGTATAATTGCCTATTTTGGGTACAACTACCTAGTATCAAGGGTAGATAATGTAATGCGTAACCTAGAAACTCGCAGCATTGAGTTTTTAGATATGCTAAACGAACCGGCATAATTTCATAATACTAATCTAAACGCCCCAAAAGCAATGGCTATAAAGAGAAGAAGTAAATTTGAATCAGCATTCAACATGTCGTCAATGACCGATATGATGTTTCTTTTGCTGTTATTTTTTATGATAGCCGCAACCATGTCGGCACCCAACGATTTACGGATAAAACTACCTCAAAGCAAATCAAAAGCCTCAACTAGGGTTGTGTTAGTAAAAGTAACTATAGATAGCATTGGCAATTACTCTGTAGCCGAAGGAAAAGGAGCCACTTCTCCAATTGATTTTGAAGCACTTGAAGATTATTTAAAAGCAGCCATGGCAAAAGACACAACAACCTTTGTGTCCTTACACGCACACGAAAACCTACCGTACAAAGAAATTGTTAAGGTGTTGGATATAGCCAATCAAAACAAACTTAAACTGGTTATTGCCACAAAACCATCAGCAAGCAATTAGCATAACCTATGCAACGATCAAAAACATACGGCATTATTGGCACTATTGTTTTCAATGGTATTTTACTGCTATTGCTACTTTTGTTTGGGCTTTCTGTAAATAAAACAGAAATAACTAAAGAAGATGGCATTGAAGTAAATTTTGGCGGTGGTTTTGATGGAGCTCCTTCCGAAGAAGCAACTACCGATCCCGTAGCTGCAGCTGAACCAATCCCTTCGCCACCGGCAGAGAGCTCACCACCTGAGGCGCTTACCCAAGAAGACCCTTCGGTTGCCATCGAAGCACAAAAAAAACGGGCTGAAGAAAGAAAACAAAAAGAATTGGTTCGTCAGGAGCAGTTGCGTCAACAACAAATACAACGAGAAAAAGACGAACAAGCGCGCAAAGCAAGAGCTCTTGCCGATGCAAAAGCAGCACAGGAGGCAAAGGCAAGAGCAGCGGCAAAAAGTGCTTTTGGCAGTGGCAATAATACCAGCGGCGAAGGAACTAGTGGCGGAGGCGAAACCGGTACCCCAGGAAACCCTTTAGGCAGAGGCACTGCAGGTGGAAACTCTTGGTCGCTAGCCGGCAGAGACTTAAACAGCTCCTTTTATAAACCCAGCTATGTAGGCAACCAAGAAGGACGAATTGTAGTTAGTATTACCGTAGATAAAAACGGCAATGTGGTTGCAGCAAACATAAAACAAGGCACCACCATCTCTGAAGAAAACCTAAGAGAAGAATGCAAAAATGCAGCAAAACGATTAAAATTCTCTGCATCGCAAACAGCCGGAAATGCTATAGGCGAAATTATTTACCGCTTCAAACAACAGTAACCCATGCATAGTATTTATGTTTTTTTAGCCGATGGATTCGAAGAGATTGAAGCTATTACAATTATCGATGTCTTGCGTAGAGCTTCGTTACATACGGTTACGGTATCTATCAGCGGACAAAAAAAAGTGCTTGGAGCGCATAACATTGCCGTAGAGGCCGACCAGTTATTTGAAGATACAGATTTTAGCCAAGGACAGGCATTGGTTTTGCCCGGTGGCATGCCCGGAAGTGCTAACTTAGATGGGTACTTACCTCTAAAAGAGCTTATACAAACCTACCATCAAGCAAACAAATACCTTGCGGCCATTTGTGCTGCACCGTTGGTATTGGGCAAAATGCACCTACTTAAAAACAAAGATGCGGTTTGCTACCCCGGTTTCGAGAAGTTTTTAATTGACGCCAATATTACTGACCAACGAGTTGTATGCACCGACAATATTATTACCGGAAAAGGCCCTGGTGCAGCTATCGCTTTTTCGCTAACACTTGTAGAAATTCTTAAAGGAAAAAAAACTGCAACGGAATTAGCCCAAGGAATGATTGTTGACTAACAGCCTGTTTTTAAATACTTATCTATCTTATTGAAGAGTACTTAGTACCCAATTATTACGAAAGCGCTTGCCAAATAAAGAAAGCAACATTTTTAAAAAAGAAATACGCCAAAACAAGAGAGAGGGCTAATTTAAAAAGCACCCCTACCAAAAAACCTAGAAAAGCACCTAATCCACCTTTTACTGCTAAAGTAAGCGGTTTTCCGTCGCTTAACTCACCAATAACAGCTCCTAAAAAAGGGAAAATAATGATTCCCCAAGGGGGTAAAATAAATAAGCCTGCTATTACACCAAAAGCACTACCCCAGGCACCACGACTACCACCACCAAATTTCTTTGTGCCCCATATAGGCACAAAATAATCGAGCACCTGCACCAATAGCACTGCAATACCAAAAAACAACAAAAACTCTAAAGAGAACTCAGCCCTCTGGGTAAAGTGCAACAGTAAAATTCCCAAATAACTAATTGGCGGGCCGGGTAACACAGGCAAAAAACAACCTAGAATACCGGCTATAATTAAAATTGCACCAACAATAATCAAAAAATAGTCCATAGCGCCTGTTTATAAATAATTACCGTAAATATCGTTTTTTATTCTTATTTTGCAAAAGAATTAAAGCGAAAAATAGTGTTAATGAATAACTTGCCTAAGCAACGGCAATAATAATACGCATACAAAATTGATACACTTTCTTACATACAAAGCCTCTGCCGGATCGGGAAAAACATACACGCTGGCGGTAGAATACATCAAACAACTCTTAATCAGCAAAGAAGCCGACCCTCACCGAAGCATTTTGGCGGTAACCTTTACAAAAGATGCCACCGGAGAAATGAAAGACCGCATTATTGCTGAGTTATATGGCTTAGCTAGCGGACTAGCCGAAAGCCAATTCTTTTTAACCTCTGTACAAAGTGCCTTATCTGAAAGCGGACAAGTTATGAACGAGGCTACCATTCAATCAAAAGCCAAGCACTTACTTCAACGGATACTACACGATTACAGCCGATTTCATGTAGGTACAATAGACGGTTTCTTTCAGCGGGTATTGCGTAATTTAGCTCGCGAATTGGGCAAAGGGTCGAAATTTAGTATAGAACTAAATACCAAGCGCGTTATTGAAGAAGCAGTGAAAGAAATGATTGAAAAATCGAACGAGGACAAAAAACTGCTAGCATGGATAAGCCGCTATATTGAACAAAAAATTGAGATGGGTAGCAGTTGGCGTATTGACAGGGAATTAGAATCGTTTGGAATGAACATCTTCAACGAATTTTTTCAGGAACACGAAATGGCGCTACGAAAGCAGTTTGAAGATAATCCTGAGTTGATTGATGAGATGATTAACACCCATCAAAGCCTGACCAAAAGATTTGAAACAAAAATGCATGGCTTTGCTAAAGAATTTTTTGCTACTGTAGAAGAACTCGATATTGATAATACGGAATTTGGTGGGGGCGGAAAAGGTGGCGCTGTTATGGCCTATTTTACAAAATTGACAGCGAATACCTTCGACGACGAGGAATTACTAAAGGTAGGTTTGATGAAATGCTTAGAATTGCCCGAAAAATGGATCAAATCATCGACAAAAAAAGACCGCAAACAAGCACTTGTTCAATTAGTTGAAACCCATCTATTTGCGTTACTATCCAAAACCGAAACCTATCGTTTAGCACATATCTTTGAGTACAACGGATCTCTTTTACTCCTCAAAAACATCCATCAACTTAGCTTGCTTTGGGATATAGCCCTAAAAATGGAAGCCCTAAACAAAGAAAATAACCGCTTTATGCTTTCGCAAACAGCTTTGTTACTTAACGAAGTAATTGACGATTCTGATGCCTCGTTTGTTTTCGAAAAAATTGGGGGCGAAATAAAACATGTAATGATTGATGAATTTCAAGATACCTCTCGTTTGCAGTGGCAAAACTTCAAATCATTGTTATCTGAAATAATTAGCAACAACAATTTTAGCATGCTTGTGGGCGATGTAAAACAATCGATTTACCGTTGGAGAAACGGCGATTGGAATATCCTAAACAACATTACACAAGAAATACAAACAAATACAAAATCGCTGGATAAAAACTACCGAAGCAAACGGCATATTGTTGAGTTTAACAACAGCTTTTTTGTTTTAGCCGGCAAACAACTTGATGCTGATGTAAAAGAGCTATTTGGTAACGAAATTGACACACCATTCACAACAGCTTATAGCGAAGAAGGTGTAGTTCAACTACCCAAAGAGGAGGCAAAAGAAGGCTTTGTGTCTATCGACCTAGTATTACCCGAAGAGAAAGATGATGCAATGCTTGCTGTGTTACTCGAAAAGCTACAACAGTTACACGATGCAGGGGTGGAACCAACACAAATTTGCATCTTACTACGAGATAATAAGGGAATTATTACTGTTGCTAATCACCTTGCTTTGGCTAAAGACCAGTACCCCGAATTAGCAAAAAAGCACTACTTGGATATTGTTTCGAACGATGCTTTTCAGCTATGCGCATCGCAAACCCTAAAAATTATTATCGAAGCCTTACGAAGCTTAGCCGACTGGGAAAATCCTGTTCCCCGTGCACAGTTATTAATGATGTGGCAAGAAAGCAAAAGCACCACATCAATAGATATGCACCGCTTACTTAACGAAGATATCAACCTACTTTTACCCGAAGGTTTTCGTAGAAACGACTTGAGCCAATTGGAAATAATGCCTTTGCATGAGCTTATATTGCATATATACCAAGTTTTTGAACTACATAATCTTAAAAACCAGTCGGCTTATATCTATACTTTTTTAGATTATTTACAGACATACTTACAGCAAAACCCCTCCGACATTACGGCATTTCTTAGCTATTGGGAAGAGGAATTGCAACAAAAATCGATAGCAAACGAAACCGGACTCGAAGGGGTGCGGGCAATGACTATTCACAAATCAAAAGGCCTACAATTTCATACCGTTATTGTTCCATTTTGCGATTGGAAGTTTGATGATTCTAAATCAAAAATTGTATGGTGTAAGAAAAAAGAAGCCCCATTTAATTTAGAATTACTACCGGTGAACCATACAAAAAGAATGAAAAATTCTTGCTTCTACGAAGAGTTTTTTGAAGAAACCCGGCAGCTTTTTATGGACAACCTCAACCTAGCCTATGTGGCTTTTACACGCGCCGAAAATAACCTGCTCCTAATTAGCAAAAAACTCAAGGAGAAACCAAACGGAAAAAGCATAACTATGCCTAAACTCCTAAGCAATGTAGTGGCTCATTTACCGGGTAGCTACAACGAAGAGCTTTCTCAATATCAGCTTGGAAAAATTGATGCCGGCAAAGAAAAGAAAAGCGAATCGAGCAATATGCTCAAAAATAAAAAACAACATAACAGCGTACAGGTCGATTTTGTTTCGGAACAACTAAGGCAAGACAAAACCATCTTTAAACAAAGTAATAAATCGAAAGTTTTTTTAGATACCGGCGAAGCCCCACAAGAAAACAGTTATATACAACAAGGCAATTTAATGCATCGCTTGTTTTCGATTATTCATACCGAAACGGATATAGAGAAAGCCATTGAAACACTCATTTTTGAAGGTGTAATTAATAGAGACCAACAAGCCGACTATAGCAAAAAGATACGAAAAGCTATAAAAGATGCTGCTGTAAGCGATTGGTTTAGTGCTAAATACATCTTATTTAACGAGTGTACCATGCTTTATAAAGATAGCCAAGGGCAAACACAAACCCGAAAGCCAGATAGGGTAATGGTAAGTAATAACGAAGTAATTGTGGTCGATTATAAATTCGGAATACCCAAAAATACACATAAAGAACAAGTAGCAGCCTACATCCATTTGTTACAAAAAATGGGATACCAAGAAGTAAGCGGATTTTTGTGGTATGTAAACAACAATACAATAGTACAGATTTAAACTGATGAGGAATACTACATTTGGGCTACTCTTTTTTATGATGATTTTTGTACTTACAGCAAAGGCTCAAGCAGTTTTTACTGTAGCAAACAAACAGTACAAGGCTGAGCAGAGAACTATCAGTTACCGATATCGTTTTGCCCTTAAATCAAAAATCTTTGAAATTAGCTTTGTTGACTCAACAGTTATAAACAAGAATGTTACATTGGGTATCTATCAAAACAAACAATACAATAAAAACAACACAGTAACCGTACAAGAAACCTTGCTAAACCAACAGGGAAACGACAGTATTAGAAGATGGTACGACAATAATACACTAAGTAAATACGAGCTATTGCATTATGATAGCTACCATCGCTTGGCAAAATCGGTATTAACCGATAATAAGCAACCTAAGCATAGTGGCGAGTCAAAATACATTCACCGAGATACTATTACAGATTACGGAAAAGTACATACCATGATGGCATTTAAATCTTACGAAAAAATGCTGCATGGATACGACTATCAAATAAAAACCTATTACGACAAACAAGGAGACACCCTAAAGCAATTATACCTAGATAAAAAAGGAGAAACTGTTGTATTTAACAAGTACAACAATGTGCGCAAAGAGAGTAAAAAAATCAGCTATAAAGAAGAAGTGTTGATACAAAAAGTTGATTTAACAAACAAAGAGCAACTTCTTAGGAAATACTTAACGGTTGTAAACAAAAAACTTTACGACCCAAACTATCTATCGTTAGATTATGAATTTTACAACAAACAAAAAACCATTCAATTGCATATTAAGAAAAGAACAACCAACAACTTACAAGAAGCAATTATAACCGTACAAGCATTGCACTAATGACAACAAACTTACAACAAACTTTTCTGGAGCAAGTTGCCGATAAGCTTAAACAAGCCTATGGCAATGATTTATCAAAAATAACCGTGGTTTTCCCAAATATTCGAGCGCGCTTATTTCTGAACGAGGCGCTCTGCCAAAAGGAAGGAAGTCCAATATGGGCTCCCACATACAAAAGCATCGACGAGCTGTTTCAAGAGGCATCAGACCTACAAATTGCCGACCCGCTAAAATTGCTTACTGAATTGTATTATTGCTATATATCTATATTCAACAAAAAAAATGACCAACAAGCAATAGAACAATTTGACGAATTTTATGCTTTCGGAGAGATTCTATTAAGCGATTTTCAAGATATAGACAAAAACCTAGTGAACGAAGCACAGTTGTTTTCTAACCTCGCCGAATTGGATAAATTAAAAGATGATTTTGAACACCTCGATAAGAAACAATGGGCAATTATTGAACGATTTTTTAACGACATTACCAGCAACCGCAGTGAGCTAAAAAGTGCATTCTTTTCTATTTGGAGTAATTTAGGAGCTGTTTATCGTTCGTTTAAAAATACATTACAAACAGCCGGTATTGCTTACGAAGGCATGCTGTTTAGGTCGGTAATCGAAAATTTGCAAGAAAAAGGCATCAATTGTTTTGCACAAAACACCTATGTTTTTGTTGGCTTTAATGTGCTCACTGAATGTGAAAAACAGTTTTTTAAATTTCTAAAACAGCACAACAAAGCACTCTTCTTTTGGGATTATGATGATTATTACATGACCGAGATGCATGAAGCCGGAAGATTTATGCGCGATAATATCAAGCTATTTGGAAATAATTTTCCGGATTTTTCCTGTAGTAGTCTGACAGATATGAGCAAAAAAATTCGCCTAGTTGCTGCTCCTTCCGAAACAGCCCAGGCAGGGTATATTCCGGAATGGATAAGCAGCTTAAACTACCCCGAAGGATTCAGCAAGCCCGACTCAGGCATCGTTTTATGCAACGAACAAAACCTGCAAGCAGTAATGCACGCCATACCCTCGGAAGTCGAAAATGTAAATATTACCATGGGCTTTCCCCTGGCACAAACTCCTGTTTACTCATTACTAACAGCCCTTACCGATCTGCAATTAAAAGGCATTGACGAAAAGAAAAATCGTTTTCGGTATCATTTTGTATTACCCGTTTTACGCCATCCGTATATCCGATTAATTTTCAAACAAGCCCATACCATTCAACAATCATTAGTTAAAGGAAATATTTTTTTCCCCAACCAAACAGAATTACAAAACGATTTTTTGTTTAGACCAACGGCAAATACAAAAGAACTGGCTAGCTATTTAGTAGAGATACTACAAACCGTTGCAAAAAATTTACAAGAAACAACAAACAATACCTACAACGAACTATACAACGAATCTATTTTTAGAACTTTTCAGACTGTAAATCGCTTAAAAGACTTACTATCAACAGGGGAATTAATAATTGAGAAGCCCACTTTTTTCAGTTTACTAAAACGATTATTATCAAGCACTTCTATTCCATTTCATGGAGAACCTGCACAAGGACTTCAGGTAATGGGCTTGCTCGAAACACGCAATATGGACTTTAAAAATGTTTGCTTGATGAGTGTAAACGAGGGTGTGTTGCCAAAATCAGAAAACGACTCCTCATTCATTCCGCATTTTATACGGAAATTTTTTGGCATGACAACGATAGAACACCAAGACTCGCTATATGCCTATTATTTTTACAGATTATTACAACGCGCCGAAAACATTGTATTGATATACAATACTGCCAGTGAGCAAACGGGCAAAGCTGAAATGAGTAGATTTTTACTACAGTTGCTCACCGAATACCCGCAAGCAATTGAACAAATTAACCTGCAAGCGACTAAAAGTCCGCATAAAAACCGTTTGTTTTCTGTACAGAAAACGCCCGAGCTACTGCGCAAATTATACCAGCTGTACGATCTAAATACAAACCCGGAAGCCAACACCATATCTCCCTCTGCCTTTAATAATTACTTAGATTGCAGCTTGCGTTTTTACTTGCAATACATTGAAAAAGTAAGGCCACCAAAAGAACTTAGCGACGATTTAGACAATTCTGTTCTAGGCAGTGTATTTCATTATGCCGTTGAACAAATTTATCGAAAAATAGGAAGATTACCTGCGGATATAGACAAGCCCTTTGCTCCTTTCGAAGTAAATACAAACGATATTGACCGCTTCTTGGTAAACAAGAACAACGTTGAGCAAATTATTGAAATATCCTTCGAGAAAGAATATTTTAATCGTCCAACACCCCGAAGCAATTACAACGGAGAACAGCTAATCTACTTTGATATTGTTAAACATTTTATTTACAGGCTACTGCGAATAGATAGAACACATAGTCCCTTTAGCATTATTGGATTAGAAGAACGCAAATACCGTATAATTACCCTGGAAGATAAAAAAGTAAAAGTTGGAGGAATCGTTGACCGCATCGACAGTACAAATGGTTTATTGCGTGTAGTGGATTATAAAACAGGCGGAAAACCGGAAACTCTAAAACAAATGGAGACACTCTTTGATCAAGATAAAAAACGAGCCAACTATGTGTTTCAAGCATTTGTTTATGCATCAATATTAGCAGAACAACAACCGGTACCCGTTGCTCCGGCGCTCTTGTATATTAACAAAGCCATTGACGAAGATTATTCGCCAATCATTACCTGGAATATGCAAGAGATTACCAACTTCAAAGACTTAGCTGAAGAGTTTGACACCCATTTTATTCAAAAACTAGAAACGCTCTTTAATCCGAAAGAATCCTTTGTACAAACCGAAAAAAGGGAGTCATGCACCTGGTGTGATTTTAAAAATATGTGTGGCAGATAACTGCAAAAAAAACAGCAAACACAAAGCCAATATTGCTTGCATTTGCTGTAAAATAGATTAGGAGACCTACAAAATTTTACCGTTTATCTAAAGGAGGATAAGCCTCAGTTGCATTTGGGAATATGTTTTTGTATGCCGGACGAATAATTCGTTTTGACGAAAAAGTAACCTCTTCAAGGCGATGAGCTGCCCAACCCGCCATACGAGAAATTGCAAAAATAGGCGTAAATAATTCTTTAGGGATATTGATAGATTCGTACACAAAGCCAGAATAAAAATCGACATTGATACAAACCGTTTTAATGCCCTCGCCTTTAAACTCAGCAAATACCACAGGCGCTAAATCTTCAATAAGGCAATACAAATTATACTCATCAATGGTACCCTTTTCTTGAGCAAGATACTTTGCTCTTTCTTTTAATAAAATTGCTCTTGGATCAGAAATAGTATACACAGCATGTCCCACCCCATATATTATACCAGTTTTATCATAAGCCTCTTTGCGAAGAATTTTAAGCAAATACTGTTTTACTTCTTCTTTATCATTCCAATTTTTTACATGCTTTTTAACATTTTCCATCATTTCCAACACCTGTAAATTAGCCCCACCATGCAAACGGCCTTTTAATGAACCGATTCCCGCTGCAATAGCCGAATAAGTATCAGTCATAGAAGACGAAAGCAAACGGGTAGCAAAAGTAGAATTATTACCCCCACCGTGATCAGCATGAAGCATTAAGGCTAAATCGAGTAATTCGGCTTCGATAGGCAAATAAGTATTCCCCTTAAGCATATACAAGAAGTTCTCGGCAAAAGTTAGTCCCGCTTTTGGATGACGAATCTTTAATGTTTTCCTATTGTAACGATGCTGCATGCTATAATACGAATACACGACTATAGCAGGAAGTTTTGCAATAAGATTTAGCGATTGTTGAATTAAGCTCGACAAGGAATAATCTTCAGCCTTTTCATCTAAGGTATATAAACCTAATACCGAACGAGAAAGCATATTCATCATATCTTTACCGCTAAGGTTTAAAATCATTTGGGTGATATTCTCGTCCAAGTCGGCTTGTCTACCTAAAAACTCCATCAGCTCGTCCAATTCGGCTTTATTAGGCAACCTACCGGCAAGCAACAAAAAAATTGTTTCCTCGAAACCATGGCGTTTTTCAGCTTGGCAACCATGCACTAAACTCCCAATGCAATAGCCCCTATACCGAAGCTCTCCGGGAACAGGAATTACCTTACCATCTTCCTTTTTGTAGCCAATAACATCGCCCACATTGGTAAGTCCCACCAATACTCCGGTGCCATCAGCATTACGGAGGCCCCGTTTTACATTATACTGCTCAAAAAGATCTTTGTCAATTTGAGAAGCATCGTACACTAAATTCGAAATGTCTTTAATTAGTTGTTCCATAAATGATTATATTATATTTCTTTTTATATACAAACGGGCAATTTTTGTCTAGACTCTTGGTTCTAAATTAACCACAGATTACACAGATTAACACAGATTAGAATTAAAAAGTGAAAAAATACAGGTCCTCTAATTAACCCCAATTAACACGAATTTCGGTTGTGCAAGTTTTTAATTTTGATAGTAAAACACAACCCCAGTCTTTTGTCTTTGTTCTTTTGTCTATTATCTAATTTCTCACAACCGCTTTATAATTGCCTCTCCAAAAGCTTTTGTTCCCAAAGCCGTAGCATCCGGCATAAAAGAAGCAAAATCTTCCGTTACCATTTTATCGGCAATAGCTTTACCCATAGCCTTTCGTATCATGGTAGCCGCTTCTATCCAACCAATATAATCTAACATCATAGCAGCAGAAAGCAACAAAGAACCCGGATTAGCAATATCTTTTCCGGCAATTTTTGGCGCTGTTCCATGTGTAGCTTCAAAAATAGCATATCCGGTATCGTAATTAACATTTCCACCCGGAGCAATACCAATACCCCCTACCATAGCCGCTAACAAATCCGAGATATAATCTCCATTAAGGTTTAGAGTAGCAATTACCGAGAACTGATCCGGGTACAACAAAGAGTCTTGTAAAAAGGCATCAGCAATAACATCCTTAATCAGAACTTTTCCTGATTGTAAGGCGTCTTTCATATGCTCATTTGCGGCAAGCTCTCCTTGTTCTTTCTTTAACTTTTCCCAACAAGTCCAAGTAAACACCTTATCCTCAAATTCCTTCTCGGCCAAGGCATACCCCCAGTTTTTAAATGCTCCCTCGGTAAATTTCATAATATTACCCTTATGCACTAAAGTAACTGAAGGTAATTTTTTTTCGATAGCATATTGAATTGCCGCACGAATTAATCGTTCCGACCCCTCTTTACTTACAGGCTTAATACCCAAGGAAACGGTATCCGGAAAACGAATACTTTTAACCCCCATCTCCTGCATCAAAAAATCTTTTACTTGATTGTTTTCTGGTGTTCCGGTCATGTATTCAATACCGGCATAAATATCTTCTGTATTCTCTCTAAAAATATGCATATTAACCAGTTCCGGTTTTTTAATAGGAGAAGGCACACCATCAAAATAACTAACAGGGCGCAAACACACAAACAAGTCTAAGTCTTGGCGTAGTGCCACATTCAACGATCTAATTCCCCCGCCAACAGGCGTAGTTAAAGGTCCTTTAATACCAACCATATAAGTATGAAAAGCATCCATTGTTTCAATGGGCATCCACTCTCCACTAGTATTAAAAGCCGCTTCACCTGCCAAGAGCTTTTTCCACTCAATTTTTCGGTTCCCATTGTACGCTTTTGCAATAGCAGCATCGCAAATTTGTTGGGTTACCGGCCAAATATCTACACCGATACCATCGCCTTGAATATAAGGAATAATTGGATTATCCGGCGTTTGAAGCCTACCCGCTGAAAATGTTATTTTTTGTGCCATAATATTATATAAACCCTCCCTATTTTTTATGCTCTTTTCGAATAAGATTTAAGGCCCCGCCATACTTAAACCACTCAATCTGACTATCGTTATAAGTATGATTTAGCTGAATAGTATCCTGTGTTCCGTCGGTATGTTTAATGGATAAATGCAAAGGTATATTCTGACTAAACGACTTTAAGCCAACTAAGTCGAAGGTATCGGTTTCTTGTATCAAATTATAATCGGCTTTATTGGCAAAAGTCAGCGCCAACATTCCCTGTTTTTTAAGATTCGTTTCGTGAATACGAGCAAACGATTTAACCAACACTACTTTTACCCCTAGATGACGAGGTTCCATAGCAGCATGTTCGCGCGAGGAGCCTTCACCATAGTTTTCATCACCAACAATAAGTGTAGGTATGCCCTTGCTTTTATACAAACGAGCGGAATCAGGCACTTTCTCGTATCCACCACTTACTATATTAAATACCATATTGGTCGCCTCATTAAAGGCATTAACCGCTCCTATCAATAAGTTATTCGAAATATTATCTAAGTGCCCGCGATACGCTAACCATTTGCCTGCCATACTAATATGGTCTGTAGTACATTTTCCTTTCACCTTAATCAACAGCGCCATATTATTACAATCGTTTCCATCCCAAGCATCAAAAGGGCTCAATAACTGAAGACGGCTACTTGTTTCACTAACACAAACACTAATACTATTACCATTAAGAGGCGGAGCTACATAACCGGCATCCTCAACGGCAAAGCCATTAACAGGCAAAGCTTGCCCTTGTGGCGGCATTAATTTTACTAATGCTCCAGTTGCATCTATTAGCGAATCCGTTAACGGATTAAAAGTTAGCGTTCCGGCAATGGTCATGGCAGTAACAATTTCTGGTGATGCAACAAAGCTGTGTGTTTTAGGATTACCATCGGCGCGCTTGGCAAAATTCCGGTTAAAAGAACTCATAATACTATTGTCGTGATCGGGATTATTATGTCTATTCCACTGCCCTATACAAGGGCCACAAGCATTTGCCATTAGCACACCACCAATAGCATCGAAGTCGGCCAACAAACCATCCCTTTCTGCCGTAAAACGCACCTGCTCTGAGCCCGGATTAATAATAAAAGACGCCTTAACAGGCAAATTATTTTCTTTTGCCTGACGAGCAATAGACGCCGCTCGAGTTATATCTTCGTAAGAGGAGTTTGTGCAAGAACCAATCAAGCCCACCTCCAATTGTTGCGGATAATTATTTTTTTTGATAAAATCGGCAAACTGGGAAATTGGGGTAGCCAAATCGGGCGAAAAAGGCCCATTTATATAAGGCTCTAAAGTAGTAAGGTCTATTTCAATAACAGTATCATAATAGCTCTGCGGATTATGAAGCACTTCCACATCGGGAGCCAAACAATCCTTAACCATATCGGCTAAATTGGCGATACTCGCTCGACCAGTTGCACGAAGGTAATCGCTCATCATAGTATCGTAGGCAAATACAGAAGCTGTTGCCCCAACCTCGGCGCCCATATTACAAATCGTGGCTTTTCCGGTACATGAAATAGCATCAGCTCCTTCGCCAAAATACTCAACAACACAACCTGTACCCCCTTTAACTGTAAGCAATCCGGCTAGTTTTAAAATAATATCTTTTGGCGACGACCATCCGTTAAGTTTTCCACTAAGCTTTACCCCTATCAATTTAGGCATTTTAAGTTCCCAAGGCATGCCCACCATAACATCTACCGCATCGGCACCACCAACACCAATAGCTAGCATACCCAAGCCACCTGCATTCACAGTATGAGAGTCGGTACCAATCATCATACCACCGGGAAAAGCATAATTCTCCAACAACACCTGATGAATAATACCGGCTCCGGGTTTCCAAAAACCAATACCATATTTTGCCGATACTGTTTTTAAAAAATCATACACCTCTCTGTTATCATCGAGGGCGACAGACAAATCTGCTGAGGCACCATGGTCTGCTTGAATTAAATGATCACAATGCACGGTAGTAGGAACAGCCGTTTGCTCTTTGCCTGCATTTATAAATTGCAATAATGCCATTTGAGCTGTTGCATCTTGCATAGCTACTCTATCCGGAGAAAACAAGACATAATCTTCACCACTAACAAAAGGCTTAAGAGGCATGCTAAGCGATAAGTGAGCATACAGAATCTTTTCACTCAGTGTCATGGGGCGATTTAACAACGCTTTTGCCACCGCAATTTTATGGGGCAACGCTTGGTAAAAGTCGGCTATTAAAGAATAATCAAAAGGCATACTACTAAATTATTATCGGTTCAAAAACAAAGATATTACAAAGAAGTGTTATTAAGTATTTAGTTACTTGTTTTTTAATGTTTTTTATCTACCTATAGCACTAGTATAAATTAACCAACAAAAAACTATTTTTTTCTATACCACGCTATATCGATATGCTGCTTTTCTTATTCTATCCATTATAGCAATTCCCAGTCCTTTTGCTTCAACCTGTTCAATAAAAATTTGCTCAACAAGTACATCATCTTCACAAAGATGTAATGTTGAAAAAAGATTTGCAGCAATTTCAATTTTATTATATGTTGATGATGTAAAAATTATTTTTTCACATCCTACGAATTCAGGTTGATACCCATGCAGTATTACAGCACTATTTTGAGGCAACACTTCTTTACGGTGCTTTAATAAATAAAGTGGTTTTTTTGGCGAATAATGACTTTTAAGAAGTCCGGGAGCAACAACCATATTGCTTTCATTTTGTTTAAAAACAAAAACATTTGGTAATTTACACTCTATATCCTCCTGAGTAATATAACCATGACGCAAAATTTGGCACACATTATCTTCAATTAAAACAATTGTAGATTCTAAACCAACAGATGCTACACCACCATCAATAATATAATCGACATGGGGTAATTGTTTTTTTACATGCGTTGCACTTACCGGACTAAGACACCCAAATTTATTTGCACTAGGAGCAGCAATTGGGCAATTCGATTTCTCAATAAGTTGTAATGCAATTGGATTATTTGGCATTCTAATAGCAACTGTTGATAATCCTGAAGAAACAATATCCGGAACCATTTTGCTTTTAGGCAATACAATTGTCAAAGGTCCGGGCCAAAACATTTCAGCTAACTTATACACTAATTGATTATTATTCAACGTGAGTCTTTCTAACTCTTTCAAATTAGCGATATGCACAATTAATGGGTCAAAAGTTGGACGTTCTTTTAATTCAAAAATTTTTGCAACAGCAATTGGATTTAAAGCATCAGCCCCTAAGCCATAAACCGTTTCAGTTGGGAAGGCCACTAATTTTCCGTTTTTAATTAAGGATGCTGCGTATTCAATTTCTTGATCAATGAGCATATGTACTTTTTACTTTTAGATAGTGAAACAAATAAATAAGCGCACCAAAGAGACTTAAAAAAGAAGCCAATTGTATAGCTAGTGTAAAACTGGCTGTATAGCCATACATAAGACCTCCGGCAAAAGGACCTAATATACCTGCCACTGCATATCCTAATAATACAAAAGGATAGATTATTCCAAGATTATTAATTCCAAACAATTGAGCTGTTTCTTTAGCAAACAAAACAAAATTACCTCCAAAACCAAAACCAACAAAAAAAGACAATACTAAATAACTAACATTTGAAAGCTGTCCAATATCAAGAAAAAGAATTGAAACAGCTTGTACTGCAAGAGAGAAAAATATGACCAAATTTGTATTGATATAATCACAAATAAAACCCCAAAATAATCTACCCAAGAAATTTGCTACAGCAAAAAGTGATACAGCTAATAGTAATGATTGACTAGAAATATTTTTATATTCTCCAATTAACTTTAAACTACCAATTATTAATAGCCCTGCAAATGTACCTAATAAAATTCCAAGAAATAATCTGTAAAACGGCATTGTGTTTAAAAAAAACCTTTTACCTAGTTGCGGTTGCGGTATATTTCTACCCCAACTTATAAAATTTGAAAAAAACAAAATGACTAAACCATATGATACTCCTATTATCATTAAAACAGATAATACCTGGAAACTTTCCAATAATCTTTCAATAAACATAGATAAAAAAACAGCTCCTAAACCAAAGCCTGCTGCAGCAATTCCTGTTACACTGCCTTTTCTTTTAGGAAAACACTGAACGGGTATCATTAAACAAATCCAATAACCAATTCCGGTTCCGATACCAGCAAGAACACCTATCCCCATTATTAACGGAAAAAAATGTCCCTTTGAAAAAGCAGCCAACAAATAACCAGTAATAAAAAGAATAGCTGAAATATACCCTAAAAAACGCGGAGTTAATCTTTTAGCCAAGTGTCCTACAAAAATCATAGTAAGGGGGAAAATGGCTATTAATGTACCAAAAACAAGTTGAGTTTCAGCAATAGTATAGTTAAATTCTTTTATTAACTCTGATGCAACAATACTCCAAGCATAAACTCCACCAAGACAAAGCATAATAACAAATGAGGAAAAAACAAGCAGTAATTTTTTTATGTATACCATTAGAATAAATTCTTTACAACATATAAATAAGCCCCATTTCTTTTTCAAGAATTAGGGCTATTAAATATTATTCTTAAATCTAAACTGATTTTATAGAATAAACAAAGCCATACAAATATAACTTCAAAAGTAAGAAAATTATTAACAGTTAAGTTTATTATCGGCTTCTTCCAGTTCATTTCGTTTTTTCTCTTGATATTCAACAACTTTAGCTTTAATAGCGGCATTTGTTAACCCAATAATTTTTGCCGCCGATAAAGCGGCGTTTTCGGGACTGAGTATAGTTAAGGGTGCTACACCAGAGGGCATTCTAATACTAGAATACAAATCTGCACCTCCAAACTTATCACTATATGGTGGACAAGCTATAACAGGACAATGAGTTTGGGCATCGGTAAAACCACTCAACGCATTACTCATTCCGGCAATAGTTATAAAAACCACATTTTCTTTTTCATATTCCTTAATCAGATTATAGCACTTTAATGGCACCTTATGTGCAGATGCTATACGAACAACACTCTGAATTTCAAACAGATGAAGAACTTCTACAATACTATTTGCCCATTCAAGATCAGCCTTTGACCCCATTATTATTACAACTTTACTCATCTTTATTCATTATTAAGAATTAATACTAAGATCCATAGGGATAATATTTAAATAATCTTCAACGCTAGCTCCAGCTAAACAAGCCTCAATAATTTTTCTTCCAGTTAAGGATAACTCAGGCACCAAATACTTTTGCAGTTCTTGTTTAAAAAACTCATATAAAATTTCTGCACCAGCATCATAACCTTCATTTTCAACTTCAACTTGTTTATGTACTTGCAAAAATCGTGAGGGTATTTTGGCTCCCTCAATAGTCAAATAATTAAGTTCATAACCAAGAAGCGGGCAACGAGCCGGTTGATACTGATTACTCCTTAATTTAGCATTACCACGACGGGTAAGATATTCACGCATAAGTAATTGTGGTTTAAACCCAACCTTCCAAGCACCAATATACTGATTGGGAGCAAGTGTATAACGCATTCTTGGTGAATTAATAATTTGATCTAACAGCAAATTGGCATGTGTTATCATTTTTCCTGTAGCAAATGGCCAATACGAACCAACTCCCTCGCTACCCATTCCTCCACCATCAACAATACTTGGATTTGCATGTCCTCGCGGAGAAACAAGCCTCCATAACCAAGCTAAAGCTGGAGGTAATATATGAAACAGTCCTACAATTCCATAAGTCGGATTATCTTTGGTACATGGAGGCGTTCGTATGCCAAAACTCCTTATATCTACTGTTACCGGTTTATTCACAACATTTGGCATTATATCCCTTGGAACAATTACTCTTGGGTTTGGACATCTTTTACCAGGGCTATCCTCTATATGATCCCAAATAAGAGCAGTACAATCAGGTTTTGTGTCGATATTTAAAAATAACAGTGGTTGTTTTGGTTTAATGGTTAGTTTCTCTAAATACGGCTCATCTCCATAATTAAGCACACCGTCAACACGAATAAACCAAGCATTCTCTGCATCGAGAACTGTTATCTTTCCATTGTTTTTTTGTAAGGTTGGATGACACAAAGCCATATCATCTGTTACCGGATTAAACGAACAAAACAATGGAATATTGATTAATCTTTTTTCTCCGGTAAGGGTATTTTCTCCTATCATGACTTGTCCGTTTTCTTCACGAACAATATTTTGAAGCATTTCACTCTTACCCCCTCCACTTGCACCCTCATGCATAAAAGTAGTAATATTATCATACGGACTTACAACTTGAACGGTTGAGCAATGAGCTGTTACCCACCCCTCTCTTTCTCCTTTACTAAGCAATGCACCATATAAGCCTTTTTTGGCACTTGGTCCGGGATATAGATTGTACGAAAAAATTTCATGCAAATTTTCAGTTCTTTTATGAACAACAACTTGCTTTCCATCAAAATGGGTGTGTCTAAAAGTTGGTGCCACATAAATAGCCGCATCAATTGAAAAATCAGCGGGCAAGTCCTCTACAGGAATGATACTTTGTAACATGGCAAGTCCCATAGCAAAAAACCCAGCATTAGAAGGAGCGATTGCAATGCCTCCTGAACCAATAGCATCTCTCCCTGCAAAATAGAAGAAAACAGCTAAATCTTGTTGTTTTAACCAAGCTATTGTTTCTTTACGCAATACATCAAACTCATATCCAAACCTATCGGAAAACTTTTCTTTATCAGAAGGCAAATCATCTGCTATCAACATAGTATCAGGATCTCTTCTGCGCATATAAGCATCAGTATAATTTGCCGAAATACCATTCGATACTTTATGAATGATTGCTTCCGTGTATTCTCCCTTATTAGGGATATCATATTTTACCTCATAAGAACATTTATTCTTTCCTACAGCTGCTTCAGCTAATTCTTGAACTGAGTTAAATACT
This sequence comes from Paludibacter jiangxiensis, assembly GCA_945897785.1. GTDB lineage: Bacteria > Bacteroidota > Bacteroidia > Bacteroidales > Paludibacteraceae > JAFGVL01. Next base: position 7,743 of record CAMDGD010000002.1, on the reverse strand, counting down.
TTATACGATTTACATGAACTCAAAAGCACTATAACATCTTCGGGTAAAGTAATTCCCTTTTTTTCCAATTGATCAAATAAATTTGCCATACAATTAATTGTTTAATTTTGATATAATATAATCTGAAGCCTCTAAAATACTATCACAAATTTGCACAGTATTGTTAAGTTCACTACGATGCTTTTCCCCATGCCCGGTCAACACATAAATTGGAGTAATTCCACTATTAATACCACATTCAACATCTGAGGGATGATCACCAATAATATAGGATTTTGATACATCTAAATTATAAAGAGAAATTGCTTGATTTACAAAAAAAGGATGAGGTTTTCTGCAAATACATTTATCCTCAGTTTTATGTGGACAAAAAAAAGTGTGATATATTGTTACTCCTTTAGATTTAAGCTTTTTCTCTATAAAAGCATTCACTCTTTTAACATCAACTTCCGATAACAACCCTTCAGATATTCCTGACTGATTGGTTATTATGAAAAGTAGAAAGTGTTTTTGCAATTTCTTTAACGCCGAAATTGTATTACTATATATCTCAACCTTGGATACTTTGTTGATATAACCCACATCATTTATTAATGTACCATCTCTATCAAGAAAAACAGCCGGATATTTTCTCATTATTCTATTTTTTTACAAAAATAGTAATATTTACTTAATTAATTAAGCTATACTTAATTTATTTTATAAAAAACTAATAAATTGGAGGAGATTGTATCCAAAGCAACTCACTCAAACCATCAAATACGTTTACAGCATTATGCTGAATCTTAGCGTTAAAGTATATATTATCGCCAGATTTTAATAAATAACTTTTCCCGTTCAAATCAAACTGAACAGACCCTGAAAGAACATGACAAAAAACTTGACCGTAATTAGATTTGAACAAACCTTCAACACACGATTCTTTAGAAAAACGAACTAAGTATGTATCCATTTGTTTGTTTAAGTCATGATTAGATAACAAAAAAATAATCGTACCCGTAGCATTTTGATTTACAAACTTAATATCGTTTTTTAAAACAACCGGATTTTCTAACAAAGACTCATTTTCACCTACCAGATCTCCAATTGTTGTATGTAAAGCGTCTGCTATTAGCCTCAATGTTAAGACAGAAGGATATGTTTTTGAGTTTTCTATTTGCGAAAGCGCACTTGATGTGATGTTCACTTTCTCTGCCAACTCATTTAGGTGTAAATTTAAAAGCTCACGCTTTTTCTTAATTCGCTCTCCTATTCTATTCATAAAAAAAAAATTTTACAAATATACTACTTAATTAATTAAGTGAAATATTTATTATGAAACTTTTCTAAGTACATGACAAAAATTTAGTTATATCAATATGATTAACAGAAAATTGGTTAAGTAGGACATTTGCGATGTATTCTAATACAAACTTAACAAAGCTTTTAGCCTTTCTCCCATGTTTTAGTATTCGTATTGGTTTGATATTTTCTTACAAATATATTCCTAGGACATAGGCCTATGTAAATGCTATCATTACGAAAAGGAATAGTTTTTCTATTCTATCAATTTTTTTTGAGATGCGTATCTTCTACAGTAAAAACAGACGATTCTAATGCTTTAAATGCAGATTAAATCTGCCAGCGTTTTTTACTTATAATTTGTCATATACCAAGATAAATGATACTTATTTCAATCGAATTAAGTGCATTTTATGTATATGTTTTTACCCTATTGTTTGTCTCATACTAAAACCAAACACACAGAATATTAATCAAAGCGAACAGCAAAAAATATCCCCTTATCAAATTTAATCATCAAGCGCCAATCTTCTTATCGCAAATTACCCCTATCTTTGTGCTTCCAAATTAGTTAGCATGTCACTAAACGCCCCAACTAAAAAAACATACAGTGTCCAAACAAGGTAACATTCAAATTAAAGGAGCCCGTGTACACAACCTAAAAAACATTAGCGTTGAAATTCCTAGAAACAAACTGGTTGTTATTACCGGACTTTCCGGTTCGGGAAAATCTTCTTTGGCCTTCGACACGCTTTATGCTGAGGGACAACGACGATATGTAGAGAGTTTATCCAGTTATGCCCGCCAGTTTTTAGGCAGAATGAGCAAGCCCGAGGTCGATTATATTAAAGGTATTCCACCGGCTATTGCTATCCAACAAAAAGTAAATACAAGAAATCCCCGTTCAACAGTTGGCACCAGCACCGAAATATATGAATACCTTAAGCTATTGTATGCGCGTATAGGAAAAACCATCTCTCCTGTTTCAGGCGAAGCGGTAAAGCAACATACTGCCGAAGATGTGCTTAAACACTTACTTAGCTACCCTGAAGGCACCAAATGCGTTTTATTAGCGCCAATAACAATACCCAATGACAGAAGCTTGCTGCAACATATCGAAATTTTACAACAACAAGGCTTTAGTCGGATAGAATACAAGGAACAAATTAGTACTATTAGCGAAATACTAACACAACCTGAACTACTTTCTAAAGAATCGAAAATCTACTTGGTTATTGACAGAATCAGCATTGATAATTCAAACACCACCATCAGCAGAATAACCGATTCTGTTGAGACGGCCTTTTACGAGGGCAAAGACAAGTGCTCATTGCTAATATATGCTGAAGAGAAACCCATTCGCAAAAAATTCTCTAAAAAATTCGAAGCCGACGGTCTCGTATTCGAAATACCTTCCGAACAACTCTTCAGCTTTAACAATCCCCTAGGTGCTTGTCCCAAATGCGAGGGCTTCGGAAAGGTAATTGGAATCGACGAAAACTTAGTTATTCCCAACAAAGCCTTATCCATATACGAAGATGCTGTAGTTTGCTGGAAGGGAGAAGTAATGAGCGAATGGAAAAAAAACCTTATTCAGGTGGCCGATAAATTTGATTTTCCTATTCATAAACCATACTACCAACTTAACGACAAGCAAAAATTAGTACTATGGACAGGCAACAAGTACTTTCATGGATTAACAGATTTTTTTAAGTTCTTAGAAGATAATCAATACAAAATTCAGTACCGCGTTATGTTGGCTCGTTACCGTGGAAAAACAACTTGCCCGGAATGCATGGGAAGCCGACTAAAAAAAGAAGCCGCTTGGGTAAAAGTTGGCGAAAAAGCCATCAACGAATTGGTCGAATTGCCGATAAGTGAGTTAAAAGCATTTTTTAATCAATTGCATTTATCGCCGGCAGATACTGCTACTGCCAAACGACTACTGACAGAAATTAACAGCCGCATTCAGTTTTTGCTCGATGTGGGCTTAAGCTACCTCACCCTTAACCGCCTAAGCAACACCCTGTCTGGAGGCGAAAGTCAGCGAATAAACCTAGCTACTTCGCTGGGAAGCAGCCTGGTAGGCTCACTGTATATTTTAGATGAACCCAGTATCGGCTTGCATGCTAGAGATACCGACTTGCTTATAAAAGTGCTACGGCAATTACAGCAACTAGGTAACACAGTAGTGGTGGTTGAGCATGATGAAGAAATTATTCGGGCGGCCGATTTTATCATTGACATAGGGCCACTGGCCGGACGATTAGGCGGTGAGATTGTATTTGAAGGAGCACCCCCAACATTGCTTAAAGAGAAAAATAAGGCAACCGAAGAAAAAAGCTTTACCGTTAAATACCTTTCGGGTGAAGACCAAATAGATATTCCTAAAACACGACGAAAATGGAATAATTTTATTGAGGTACTCGGCGCCAGCGAAAATAATTTAAAAGCCCTTGATGTAAAATTCCCCCTTTCTGTGCTTACCGTTATAACAGGGGTTAGTGGATCAGGAAAATCATCTTTAGTTAAAGATGTATTCTATGCTGCCGTAAAAAAATATTTCGGAGGCATTGCCGATAAAACGGGCTCTTTTGGTGCATTAAAAGGCAGTATGCACTTGGCAACAGATATAGAGTTTGTTGACCAAAACCCTATAGGGAAATCGTCTCGTTCCAATCCGGTTACCTACCTTAAAGCTTACGACGAGATACGAAAACTCTTTGCCGACCAGCAGCTAAGCAAGCAAATGGGCTATACTCCGGCATATTTTTCGTTTAATGTTGATGGAGGTCGATGCGACGAATGCCAAGGCGAAGGTACCGTAACCGTAGAAATGCAGTTTATGGCCGATTTAGTATTGGAATGTGAAACCTGCCACGGTAAACGGTTTAAAAAAGATATTTTGGAAGTGCAGTTTAATGGTGCATCAATTTATGATGTGTTGGAAATGACGGTGAATCAGGCCATCGATTTCTTTGCTGAAGCCAATACCTGCTCAACGTGCAAAAAGATAACCAAAAAGCTTAAACCCTTACAAGATGTTGGATTGGGTTATATTAAACTCGGACAATCATCTAGTACCCTATCAGGAGGCGAAAGCCAACGGGTAAAACTCGCCTTTTTTCTAGCTATCGAAAAACCGGAGCCTAGCATCTTTGTATTCGACGAACCAAGTACCGGACTGCATTTTCACGACATAAAAACACTGCTAAAAGCCTTTAATGCTCTTATAGACAAAGGGCATACCGTCATCATCATTGAACATAACCCCGAAATTATCAAATGCGCCGACCATATTATCGACCTCGGTCCGGAAGGGGGCGATAAAGGAGGAAATATTGTTTTTGAAGGTACTCCGGAAGAACTAATAACATGCAAAAACTCGTATACCGGACAAGCTCTAAAAGGGAAGTTGTAAAAATTTACCCCACGAAAAAATTATGCCTTGAAAATTGACAGTAATAAAGACTTTTAGTAAGTATAGTAGGATTGACTACTTCTTCATTGTATGCTCAACAGTTAGATAAAAAACATACCCATCATAGATTTTAATTAGGGGTGGCATATTCATTCGTTTGCTTTGCAAAAGAAAAAGAAAATGCATATGGTTTACATATGCACTTAGTAAAAAACAGTAACCATTCTGCTCTTGGTTTCGGTATAGCTTATGAAAGGATTTTTGATGAACATAAACATAATACTATTGGCTTAGTTGGCAGTTATTATCTTTTTGAATCTCTACATATTAACCTAACTCCGGGAGTAACCTTCAAGGATAATGAACCACTAAACATGAAATTTGCATTTCATGCAGGAACTTCGTATAATTCTAGCGTAGGCAATTTCCATCTTGGACCAATGCTTGAACTAGCTTTTGACCCTGAAGATTATCATATAAGTATTGGATTACATATGGGATATGGTTTTTGATTTTGATTGAACATAAACTAGAATTAGGTATCGCTTTTTCATGTTATATTGTATTTATAAGCAATACCTATCAACAGAAGAACAATCTCTAACCCCTTCCAAAAAACCAAAAAGCCCGGCTGTGTTAGCTAAACACTAATTCTCCACACAAAAAGGAACACAAAACATATTCAAAAACAAGCTTTTAATCTTTGTTGCCTCCTATATTGTTCATAAGTTTGTAGATATAGTTTTTTAAATTACGCATTGGTTATTTTCTTTTAAGTAAAAGAACGAAAACTGTTTAATTTTTTATTGCACTTTCCATTTTATTTATTTATATTTGCATCAATAAAATAACTAGTTTTCAATTAATTAAACTCTTTTTAGTGTCTTTCAATAATACAACTTGGCTTATGAAGAACCTTCTACACGCTTTTCCCTATTTATTGTTGATGCTTTTTATTTCGTTTTTAACGGCTTCGTTACAAGCGCAATCATGTGTTGCTCCAACTACCCAAGCAAGTCAATTGGTTTTAACACCAAAAACGACAGCTGTTTCCGGAACTTTTACCGTAGCATCTGATGCTGATACTTACTTAATTATCCGAAGTAGCTCTAACTCCTTAAGTGCTGTTCCTGCTAATAACACCAACTATATCTCCGGCAACTCACTTGGAGGTGGAACCGTTGTTGCCTCTCAATCAGCAAAAAGCTTTACCGATAACACAGCACTCAACCCTTCAACAATTTACTATTACTTTATTTTTTCCGCCAACAAAACAACTTGTACCGGCGGTCCAATTTACAATACTGATTCTCCGTTAATAGGAAGTACTACTATTCCTAATGGAAGTACTACTTATGCTACATCCGGCACATGGATTTGTCCGGTAGGTGTTTCATCTATACAGGTAGCCTGTTATGGTGCCGGTGGTGGTGGTGGTGCCGGTGGCAACAGCTTTAAAAAAGGTGGCGGTGGCGGTGGTGGTGGTGCTTACGCCTATAATGCAGCCGTAGCAGTTACTACCGGGAACATTTATACCATAACCGTAGGTGCCGGTGGTATAGGAGGTAGTGGTACTAATGATGGAACAAACGGTGGCGCATCCTCTTTTCAATCGATTGTGATTGCTAACGGTGGTTTTGGTGGCGAGAGTAACGACAATGGTGGAGATGGCGGTAATGGAGCTACAGGAGGAACATACAATGGTGGGAAAGGTGCTAATAAAGGAATCAATATAAGTGGTGGAGGCGGTGGTGGTGCCGGCTCTAGTGCTAACGGAAGTAATGCAGCGGGCATTAACGGAGGCGCCGGTGGCACAGGCGGTGGTGGCTTAGGAGGAAATGGAAGTGATGTTGGAACAACAGCCGGTGTTACAGGAGGAGTCTTTGGAGCTGGTGGCGGTGGTGCCACAGGGAGCGCAACTGGAGGAAATGGTGGTGCAGGATGTGTAAGAATTATTGCTCCATGCAATTCATTTACTCCTACATTTACTAGCGAAGCAAATGCAACAACATGCGCTGGTCATCCGGTAACTTATACTACACAATCAGGACAACTTAATTATATATGGACTGTAAGTGGCATTAAAAACAGCGACTATCAGATTATTTCCGGTGGAACTGAACCATCAGATTATACAGTAACGATTAATTGGCTAACAACAGGAAGCAAAACAGTTGCCGTTAATTATAGTGCAGGAACTTGTTTAGGAGATAGTGCTGCATCTTCTAGTACTACCGTAACTTCTTCTCCTTCAGATGCAACATTTACTGTTGCTACACCAACAGCTATAGAATTAAACGAAAGTGTTACTTACACCACACAAAACGGGATGGCAAATTACAGATGGACACTTACCGGAACTGAAGGTGTTGACTATACCATAACAAGTGGCGGAATTGGAGCATCAGACAATACAGCAACAGTTAGTTGGCATACCTCAGGAGTAAAAACAGCTACGGTTAATTACACCAATGCAGGTGGATGCTACGCTCCTACAGAAGCAAGTTCAAGCACTTCGGTAGCCTTACCTATTCCTACTTTTACAATAACACCTGCGACTGAAATATGTACAGGAACAACAGCAACATACACCACTCAAAATGCCCAAAACAATTACAGCTGGTCTGTTAGTGGGGTACTTGACACTGATTATACAATTAATACAGGGGGGCTTAGCTCCACAGATCATACGGTTACAGTAACCTGGCTAACAGTAGGTAGTAAAACGGTAAGTGTAAATTACGAAAACAGCGAAGGAAATGAAGGTGCTTTTCCTGCTTCATCAACAATAGCCGTAATAACTATACCTTCAATAACGGCAGTAATAAATGGGAGTTGTTGTGGTGGTGGCTGGAAAACTGTTGATTTAGCTGCCGAAGCAAATTATGGTGGTATGATTGACTGGTATGATGTCTCAACCGGAGGCACAAGTCTTAGTTCAGGTAATACCTACTCTCCTTCAATTAATGCAGATAAATATTTTTATGTTGATGCTAGCAATACCTGTGGTAGAACTTCAACAAGAAGCGCAGTGTTTGGAG
>CAMDGD010000001.1 GCA_945897785.1 Paludibacter jiangxiensis | reverse complement strand
TACAATAGTTCGTTATTCTTTTGTTTAAAATGCTGATAATCAGCAAAATAGTTTAGCTTTTATTTTCATAAGTCATTGAAAATCAGTATCTTTATAGAAACACTACCCTCTATACAGATATGATTTTCAAGACTCATTTAACCTATAATTTGCTCTGCGAGCAATGTTTTTTAACATTAAAGCCATTAAATACATGGCGTAAAGATTTTATCAAAGACGTTCTTTGGCTTTTTTTGAGTATTTATGGTCGCATTAACTTCTCTCAGTTAGGCAGATATGGCAGTTACTGTGAACAGCGTTATCGACAACAGTTTGAACAATCTTTTCAATTTCTAGAGTTCAATGCAGCTTTGGTAAAACAATATTGCGGTGAGAGAAAAGTCATTGCTTTTGATCCGAGTTATATTCCAAAATCGGGGAAACACACTCCTGGTCTTGGGCGGTATTGGTCAGGATGCGCCGCTTGTGTCAAATGGGGTTTAGAAATCAGCGGAATTGCCGCCATCGATTTAGATAACCACACTGCTATTCATTTGGAAGCTGTACAAACTATTCCTGAGAGCCAAACTACCTTAATAGATTTTTACGCCAAAGTATTAACAGATAGAGCAGATAAGCTTTTGAAAACCTCAGACACAGTTGTTTGTGATGCCTATTTTTCTAAAGAACCATTTGTTACTAAACTATGCGAAGTTGGGCTGCATGTTGTTTCTCGATTTCGTGATGATGTTCGATTACAATATATTATCCCAAAAGTAATGACAGGCAAGCGCGGAAGACCCAAGGAATATGAAGGCGCTGTTGATTTTGAAAACCTAGACATGAACCATTTTAGCCTTGTACAACAAGAGAACAAAGATATTAAAGTTTATACTGCTATAGTCAAAGCTGTTGCACTTAAACGAGTGGTAAAAATAGTGCTTGTGCATTATCTTGATAATGGCAATATAAAGTCCTCCAAAATATATTTCTCTACTAAAAACTCATTAGAGGCAATGGAGATATTGGATATTTATCAAACTCGTTTTCAGATTGAGTTTCTTTATCGGGATGCTAAGCAATTTACTTCACTTACAAGCTCTCAGGCAAGAGAGGTAAATAAATTGAACTTTCATTTCAATATGTCACTTACGGCAGTTAATGTGGCAAAGGTCGCACATTGGTTTTCAATACCTAAAGAAGAAAGAAAATCATTTTCAATGTCTGATATTAAAACCATCAATCACAATGCTTTACTGCTTAATAGATTTATTTCAATGTTTGCTATTAAACCAAACATACTCAAAAATAACCAGAATGTCAAAGAACTATTATTTTACGGCACTAATGCCGCCTAGATATTTTTAAATTTATAACGAACTATTGCCATTATAATCTTAGTTGAAAATTAAATAGAGTAAGTCCGTTTCTGACCTTCGACTTTTCGACCTTTTGACTTTTTTCATTCAAAATAATTAAGAATAGAGTATCCTCCATCTTTTAAATACGAATCTTTTTGCATGAGTTTTAAGTCGCTTTGCATCATATCTTTCACTAGTGCTGCTAGGTCATATTCAGGCTTCCAGCCTAAAACTGTACGCGATTTGGTTGCATCTCCAATTAATAAATCCACCTCTGTTGGACGGAAATATTTTGGATCGACACCAACAACTTGTTGCCCAACTCGAGCTTTAATACCTCCTAAATATTGTTCTCCCACTTTTGTTTTAAAAACAGCTTCATCGATGCTTGAGATAAACGCTTTTTCATCGGCATCTTTCCCTTTAAATTCAATACCAATACCAGCTTCTGCAAAGGCCATACTAATAAAATCACGGATGGTTGTAGTTACGCCTGTAGCGATAACATAATCATCCGGCTTGTCTTGTTGCAGAATCAAATACATGGCTTTGATATAATCCTTGGCATGACCCCAGTCGCGTTTTGAAGATAGGTTCCCCATGAAAACTTGTTTTTGCAAACCCAAGGCAATTTTTGAAACGGCCCGTGTTACTTTACGTGTTACAAAAGTTTCACCGCGTAAAGGTGATTCATGATTAAATAAAATGCCATTTGAGGCATGCATCCCATATGCTTCTCTGTAATTTACAGTTATCCAATAGGCATACATTTTTGCGACAGCATACGGACTGCGAGGGTAAAAAGGAGTTGATTCCTTTTGAGGAACTTCTTGCACCAGGCCATAAAGCTCGGATGTTGAGGCCTGATATATTCTTGTTTTTTTCGTTAAATTCAATAAACGAACCGCTTCTAGAATTCTTAAAGTACCTATGCCATCAGCATTTGCCGTATATTCTGGCGTGTCGAAACTTACTTGTACATGACTCATGGCTGCTAAGTTATACAACTCATCGGGTTGAACCTCACCAATAATCCGAGTAAGATTCATGCTATCTGTTAAATCACCGTAGTGAAGAAAAAGATTGCGGTTTTCTACATGTGGGTCTTGATACAAATGGTCAATGCGATCAGTATTGAAAAGGGATGACCGGCGTTTAATTCCATGAACTATATAACCTTTTTTTAATAAATATTCGGCTAGATAGGCTCCGTCTTGTCCGGTGATGCCTGTGATTAGGGCGGTTTTGCTCATTGTGTAATTTATTTTATTAGAAGTTGCAAAATTAACAAATTTTGATTAAAAAAGCGGAGCTTTTTAATATTAAATATATGCTTTTTAGCCTTTTTCTTGAGATGTTGAATGCTTTTACTAAATACATATATTACATACTGTATTTTTCTTTTAGAATGTAGTATATGAATTTTATATTCCCAATTAAATAACGCTTCCACATTCTGCGTGGTTCTTTAATAAGTCGATAGAACCATTCTAATCCCATTTTCTGAAATGAAATTGGAGCTCTTTTTATGTTCCCTGCATAAAAATCAAATACAGCTCCAATAGAACAAATGTGTTTCGCATTTAAATTATCAAAATGTGTAAATGCCCACTTTTCTTGTTTTGGGGCTGTCATGCCGATAAAGAGAACATCGGGCTGAAATGCATTTACTGTGTTGATAATCAATTTGTTTTCTTCATCTGAAAACTCCTTTTTATAAGGAGGTGAGAAAGTTGCCGTATGTATTTTTGGGAACTCAATTTTTACTCTTTTTTCAATTTTCTCTAAGGTTTCATTATTGCTACCTAAAAAAAAGCATTTTCCTGAAATTTTATTTAATCGATTCATTTCATATTCGAAAAGATCATATCCTGAAATGCGGTTAATCGTTTCCCCTTTAAATAATTTCACAGCCCAAACAATACTGATACCATCTGGAAGTAATATGTGGGAGGCAAACAATGCTTTTTGAAAATATACATCTTTTTTTGCAATATTATACGAATGGGCATTAATCGTATTTATTAAAAGTTTTTTATTAGAATCTAGTCTTAACTCTTTGCTAAAAATATCAAATGATGTAAAATTCATCATAATTGGTTTTTTATTTTTTAAAAGTTGCTTATTTAGCCCTTCATTAAAGTTCAACAATCTTTAATCAATCAAGAGAAAAGATTGTAAAAAAATAATACTTCAATATGTGTTTCTTTTTTTTGGAAGCTTTTTCATGTCAAACACTTTTGTAAATATTATTTAAATCAGTCACATATTCTATTATATTATAATTGTTTTTTATAGTATCAATTGCATTCTCTGAAAGCGATTGGTATAAATGCTCATTTTCTAGAAGTTCTTTTAACTTATTTGTAAGTTCTTTGGGGTTATTTTTTTCTACTCTTAATCCGTTAACATACGGATTAACTACATATTTCATTGAGGCATCATTTGTTACAACGGGAACTAATCCGGCAGCCATTGTTTCAAGTAAAGCCATTGGCATTCCTTCTCCATATCGTGATGGAAGCAAAAATATATCGGAAATTTGTATAATGCGTAATTTCTCTTTTCCAGAAACTACCCCTTTGTATTCAAAGTTTTCAGCTAAAAGAACCGTACACTCATTAACAAAATGTTCTCTTAGAGGACCATCTCCACATAATATAAACTTAAAATTCACTTGTTTACTTAATAGATTAAATGAATCTATTATATCATCCACTCCTTTACTTTCATGAATCCGACCTAAAAATAGTATGGTTTTAATTTCACCGGGTTCTTTATTCTTTTTAGCTGTATATGTTGAAATATTAATACTATTACATAACACTTGCGCCCTTTTATAATGAAGGTGTTTTTCTAAAGCTTGTTTTTCTATTTGACTTAAAACTATAACTTTTTTACTGTAATTCAGAATGGTTTTCGATAGCTTTCTAAATATTGGATTATGTATACCATTCATAAGAAAAATGCCACCATGTATATGTAGTACAACGGGAATTCTTAAAATTCTACAAAAGCTATTGATAATGAATTCACGGGCAACCCCATTGGGGTTGAAAGGTATATTCTGATGAACAAGTTCAATTTTATTCCGATAAATAAAAAAGGGAAATCCGAAGATTTGTTTACATAGTTGCCAAAACCAAAGAATCTTATTTAATCGTTTGTCTGGGCTTCCTAATAAATAGTGGTAATATTCTTGTTTTTTGTTGTTTTCAAGAATATTACTCACAACAGAGGATATGCCACTTACGTTTTTATCTGGATTTAAATTGGGTGCTGTTATGAGTATTTTCATGTAGCCTTAAATGTTTTTGGTTTTCTCTACATACTTATGGATAGATGCATCTAGATCTACCAATTTTAGCGCTATTGTTTCTTTAGGAAAATCAATAATTGTTTTATCGATTAATTGTAATATGTTTTCGGTGTTGTTTTCTTTTTCGGTTTTAATTAAGTTTGTTTCATAAACATTAAATTGCTTGAATAACGAACTATATTTTGATTCGCCATGGCTATTCGCAAATGAAAATGAACCCGGAATATTAATAACAGGGGTCTTGTTTTTGAAACAAAAAATTGAGTCGTGAAAACGATGCGTTACAACTGCTGTGAAATACTTAAAAATGCCTACCAATTCAAGAGGAGATAAGTCGTTTAACAAGATATCAGCCCAGTAGGCTGGTCTTAGAGAAGCTATCTGATAACCTTTGCTTTTAAGTTTGGTTGCAAGCTCTTCGGAATATGGAGTCTCTTTTGTTAAATGTAAACATATTGTAGGTTTGTTAAGATTAATCTTTTTTGTTTTTAAATATTTTTCTACATATGTGTAGTCAATATTGTAAGAGAAAGTGGGATCAGGTACAATTTGAATCTTTTCATTTGTAAACTCTTTAATTAAACGAGCAGTAGCATCATCACGTACACCCAATAAACTAAAATCGCTAATTGAATCGGCTAAATATTTCTTTTGAAAATCAGATAATTTATAATACTCAAGATTTTTTGAAGAAGCTGCAATCAAAAATTTTTTTATTTTAATCTCCGGAGGTAACCAGAATGCCGAAACCTCATTTTCATGATATCTGTCTAACTCCAACAGGGTGTCGCTACCTACATAAATAGCATCATAATTTTGTTCTTTGATAAATTTTATTACTTTATCAGGTTTTTTTGAAACAATTCGTTTTGGGGTGAGAATTAGTTTTGTATTAATGAAATGATAGTATTTTTTTAATCTTTTCAGATCGTTTATCAAACTTGTCGGAGATGCGGATGTTAAATATGGGTGCCAGTCTAACAATCGGTTCCAAGCATGGTAATTAATTATCTCTACGATTGAATCTTTATTATATGTTTTTCTTAAGATTTCTTGAAGGGAGTATGCTTGCATATTGGTACCCGAATTTAAGTCTCCAAAATATGTTAATATGCCTATTCGCATTTTATTTATTTTTTTATTATGTTTCTAACAAATCCATAAAGACCAATTTTTTCAAGTAGTTCTTTTAATTTATGGATTAAATAAATTTTAATTTCCTTTTTCAATGGAAAGTCGATATTGTGATATCCTCCGTCAAAATCAGGTAATTTATACCCCAAAAATCGATATAAATTATTACGCGAAAGATACCTGTATTTTTTTGACTTTAGATTCTGATTTTGTGATTTGGAAATTTCTTCTTTGCTTATTTCTCTTATAATTATTTTTTGTTGCGATTCCAGCATATTAATAATCTCTGTAGCTTTTTTATTTCTGGAAATTATAACGGACCAAGGTCTAAAGTCTTCCATATAGGAATCAAGCCATGCATCACCACAAGATATATCAGCAAGTTCAGCAGTTGCATCAACACACAAATGGCATCTAAGTAGTTTTGAATAACCGGTATATCCTACATATAATGGATAATTTGTCTGGGAAGAATTACCATGTTTATCTACCATCAATAAACTTCCAGGTTGTCCTCCTCCTCTGAATCTGAAATATTTGATGTTTTCATAATCAAGTTTGTTCCTTTGAGCAAGTTTTTTAATGTTGTTATAATTTTTAACCCCTCCACAAAAATTCCCGACGGTAAAGAGCAAATTTTTTGCAATGTGGGGGTCATTTCTCTGTATTTCCCTAATAGCTGCTATTTGACAAGGAGTGCCAAAAAAGGCAAACTTGTGAAATTTGTATTTTCCTATTTCACTGATAAAATAATCCATGTTAACCGGACAATACTTTGATCCTTGAGCTTCAAAGATTTCATTAATATCATTTGTAAAAAATGTCTTTGTTTTTATACCATTTTCGGAATAGATAAATTTTGTAACAACCACATAATCGACGATTTTTTCCTTTAATAAAAATAGGGCAATTTGTGTCATTATGCCCCCTGATGAAGCGTTTTGCAATATTCTTTCAGATTTTGAAGAAACAACATATTGCTTGTTAATATAACCCAAATCAATTGAATACTGTGCATTTTGCGTATATAGTTGTGCAGATGTTTGCTTTATTGTGTAACCTTTTGCCGGACAAATCTCCCAATCCAAATGATTGCTATCTCCAGTTTTTTTTGGTAAATACAATCCTTTGGAATGATTGTATTCCATTTTGTAGTTACCTCTGAATGTGCAAAATCCACAACCAAGGCATAAATTGGATTTTACAACCGATTCAATATTTTTCATCTAGAATACTGTTTATATAGTTTTTATATGATGAAACAATTTTGTAGAGTGATAAATTTTTTGTCACAAAATTGCTTAAGTTTTTCTTTAAATCAGGATAAATTTTGTCATGATTTTTTAATATGTAAACCAATATCTTTTTAAGTGATTCTATATCAGCTGTTTCCATAATAAAGCCAGTTTCTCCGTCATTAATAAATTCTCTAAATGCTGGTAGATCTGAAGCAATTGGTGGTATATTGTAATTTAAACCAACTGTTAGTGCACCACTTTGTGCAATGTCTTGATAGGGAAGGATGTAGTAATGAGAGCTTGAAAATAAATTAGGAATTTTTTCGTTAGGGATACTTTCAATCTGTAAATCAAATAAAAAATTATATTTGATTAATTTTTGATATTTCCCCCAATCTTTACAATCCCCAGCTATTTTAACTAAAAATGGAATCTGAGTTTCATCAAAAGCCTTTTGGGCTGCTTCAATCAAGACATCCACTCGTTTATATCTTCTGATGAACCCGAAGTAAAGAAATGTGATTTTATCTTGAGGTTTTAATTCAGATTTTCCAAAGTCCTTTAATGCAAGTGGTGTAAATAAGATATTTTTATTAGGGTACTTGCTTTTTAAAACATTTAGTTGCGATTCAGAAAAAACATGAATGTTTTGAAAGGTATCTAAAATTAAATGTGTATACCTTTTTGCTATTTTATAGTTTACGGCACCTTTAGGTGTTGATACGTTATGAACTGCAATAATTGATTTTTTTCTTGTAAAAAAGCGGGAGAAAAAAATGAAGAAATATGGAAATCCATAGAAATCAAAGTAATATAAATCAGATTTTTGTTTCTTAAGTTTTAAAAATAGAGATAGGAATTCTAAAATTATTATAAGATTTCTAGTTCTGTTTTTTAATTTTAGATATTCTACATTTACATGTAAATCACTTATTCCTTTTTTAATAAGTTCCTTATAATTTAAAGTGTTGGAATAAGATTCTACTACAAACCAGGTAATATCATAATCTTGACACAAATTTCGAATTATTGGCAAATCCACATCGATAAAACTATCAGAAGTAATCCAGCTTATCCTTCTTTTCATGGTACTTTGTTTTAAATACAGATATTGGTGTTATTATTCAAAGTATCTTCAATAGCTTTCATCATAACCAAGTATTTTGATAAGTATTTTTCTGAGAATTTTATACACTTGTTTTTCTCAAAATGCAATATACTATTTAGAACTATTTCTGGAGAAGGTTCCTTATAGCTTAATCTTCCTGTTGCGATACACCTGTTTTTAAGTAAGTCCGATTCTTTCAAGATATGAAATATCTTGCTGGATTTACTATTTACAAAATATTTGTATTTAACTATGCCGTAATTATCGAAACTGTAAAAAGGAGTGCCATTGTGTATTGAGATAACAATGGGGTGCATTTTGTGTCCGATATATCCTTGTGAATACTTAATCAAAGCATACCAATCAAGAGGAGATAGTGGTGTGTCAATTTTATATTTTAAATGATGATTAAACCCTATTCCTCCAGGAAAACACAAAGCAACAGACGCATATTCGGCTTTTTTGGCAAGAGCTTCGAATTTATTAAGCCATTCTGTAGAAACACCTGGCAATCCCTTGTAAAAGCTAAGTAGAATATAATTTTCGGGTAAATTAAATTTTTTTAGAATGTCTTTTTTTGTTAAAATAAGTTCGTTGGCATTATGACTGAAGGCAAATACAGGGTCAGGGGTTATCTCGGGTATAATGAAGCCTTTCGTAAGATATTTTACCATGTTTTGTGTCCAAGAATCTCTGACTGATATGTAATCAAATCGAAGAAGACTTTGTTCCATCTCTTTTTTAACTTTACCCGTTATCTGCTGATAGGTTACATCCTGTGCCGAAACGGACATCATAATACGTGGAATATTTTTACTTAATTTTTCGACAAAATTACCCCAGAATGGGTTAGGGTATGAAGTGTTGCTAAATCGTTTTTTAATTTTGATTCCTTTCATCCCTATACTAAATGTAGAGAAGAATGTTTGGTAGTTTAGAACCGCATCGCTTCCAACAATTAAAGCTTCAATGTTTTCTTCAATAATTGTAGATATAACCTCACTTTCAGTCCTGCATAATTTTGTTACAGGGAGATAGTTTTTTACAAAATCTGCATGCGTTTTAAGTTGCTCTTCATGCGCAATATTTTCGTATAGTTTTTCCAAATCTTCGGGATACCAATTAATTATAATAGGCACATATCCATTTTTACTTAGATAAGAAACTGTAGATAAAGCTTGCAATTGAGCTCCAAAGTTTGATACAGCATGATATGTCAGTATTCCAATTTTCATATTTTTTTTATGGCTTTTTCACTTTTACTAAAATAAATCATTAATACAATCAGTAAGAGTATTGTTAAGTTGCCGGTAGTTCCCTGAAGTTTAAAAAAGAATACACCGTTAATTATTAAATAAACACTTGTGGCAAAAAATAGGACTTGAGGAATTGTGATGGATTTATTTCTATTTAATATCATACTAGCTATAATTAAAAAACTTATAGCTATAAAAACGGTGCCGACTTTCCCGAACTCAAAGCATAAAGCTCCTATTAAGGTATAAAAGTATTGTCCACGGACATTGGTCTCTTTTTCAATAAAATCCCATTTTTGTATTCCTGTTTCAAAATCAATGGATTCTGGATTAAATACTCTGTTAAACAAGGTAAAATATGCTCGACCGTTTGTAGTCCCTTGCAAATTATCATACATTAACCCATTAAAATTTATGAAACTTTCTCCGGCATATTTGATATTATAGTAAGAAACCATCTCAGAGCCAAACCTAGATTGTGTTATAGTAATAAAAAATAAAATCAAAGGTAGAGAAGTAATGATTAATAAATACCTTAATTTTTTTATTTTTTTTTCAGAAATAAATTTCTTAAAAAGTAAATACATACAAAACATAAATACGATATCAATAATTATATTTCCTCTATTTCCATTAACTATGGTTACAAGGATTTCCAGTAATAATGTAGAATAAAAAAAGACAGTATATAATTTGTTGCGATCCAATAAAAAATAGGCATAAAAAGACAACGCCATCGAAATTGGTAAGAATGCTGTTCCCAATAAATTAATATGACTTAAAATTGAATATTTATAGAACCAAAATCTGATTTCACTTTCATAATGGGTCCCTTTTAGTTCTTCCCAATTGATTTCAACACCCATATCTTGGATAGTTGGTATTTGAATAATAATACAAAAAATATTTATTATGATTAAAACTTTAATAAGTAAAGATAGTTTTGTTTCAGAAGGAGGTGTTATGTGTGTGATTTCATTGCTTTTAAATCTCAGAAGAGGCAATATGAATAACATTAATGCTATATATAGGTATACAAATGGTTCAATTGTTATTTTAGAATAGTGAATGGAAAATATAAAAAGTTCATGATTTTCTAATAAAACTGATGCCCATGCTGCAATGGTATATAGCGATAACAAAACCACTCCTACATTAAGTGATTTATTTTTAATAAAATATAAAAATAAAGTTAGTGTATAAAGGAGTGCGTTTGATATGAGAATATTGGAAGAAGACATATAGGTAGTTTTAAAAATGATAAAACAGTTCAATTAAATATCATTTTATTTTTTTCTTATCCATTTTAAATCGATTCGTTTTGGTTTTGAAGGAATAATTTTTGGATAACCTGCTGCAATGAAAAGAATTATTTTCTCATATTTTGGTATATTGAGATATTTCCTTGCTTTTTTTTCTTGTTTAAAGGTAGCATGTTGCCAATTCAAAGCTGTAGTAGCTATATTATTAGCAGCACATGCCAATATGAAATTTTCTATATTTAAGGAGGTGTCAATAATTGGTAAGTGTCTGTCTCTAATTTCATAAGACCTGATATCTGACGTTACACAAATAAGATAAGGAATTTTTGAACTAAATCCTGACGCTCCGGCAATATTTTTGATTAGTTCTTTAATTACCAATGGATTGTTTTCGATATAATAACGGCTTGATTGTCTACAACAACCAGATGGAGCCTCAGCTGCAATTCCTATGATTTCATTCCAAATATTATCAGAAATTTTTTTGTCAGTATAATTTCGACAAGAAGTTCTTTTCTTGATAATACTATAAAATAGGTCTTTTTCAGTTTTGTTAAATTGATAGTCTTGAGTATTTTTATTTATATTGTTTATATCTCCAATTTGTTTATTTTCATACTCTTCAATTACAGAGCATGCCCAATGGAAAGATTTATCTGAATGAATTTTTTCGTTAGTAATTTTAGCTCTCAGTAAAAGACTTTTTTTATATACTTCTTTACTATGTCCTTTCTCAAAGGGTTGTAAATTAACTCCTTTATCCAAAGCATGAACACATGTTCTTAGTTTACTGAAAATAACTTCTTGATCCTCATCGTATTTTTTTAAAAAAGAAAGGGTGTATTTAATATCTTGTAGTAAAACAGCTATTATTCTATAAATATATTTTATTTTTGAAACCATACTCTTAAATGATATGTAGTTTACTATAGGGGTTGTATTTGTATTCTTTCCTTTCTCTTTCTCCAATTATTTTTGCAGGAATACCACCAACTATAGCATATTCGGGAACATCCTGTGTTACAACAGAACCGGAAGCAACAACAGCGCATTTGCCTATTGTTACTCCAGGAAGAATGATGGCTCTAGAACATATCCATGCATGATCTTCAATAATTACAGGCGATCCTATTGCCGTAAAATTGTCATCATTATAATCATGATGCAGAGTCCATATCATCACTTCAGCAGCTATTGTCGTATGATGTTTGATAATTAAACCCTTTCTTGCATCTAATCTAATACGAGGACCTAGTGAACAGCCATCTTCAATTGTAAGGTCTTTGGGATTGCGTATTTCAAATCCACTAAAAAAAGCTATCTTACCAATTTTGGCTCCCAATAATCTTAATAAGAATAATCTTATCCCTCTAGAAGGGAAGTGAGAAATGATTGAATTAATATAAAACCATTTAACAGAATAAATCCAAGTATAGATGTATTTTTTCACACGGTTAATATAACTCATTTTATTATTTTTTTTGTAAATTTTGATAACAATGGAACAATATAGCTTTTTTCATTTTTATTGAGGGAAAGAGTATAAATGCAAATCAAAGAACTAATTAATCCTGTAAAACCAACAATTAGAAATCGGCTGAGACCTTCTTTTAATTCAATAGTAAGTAGAAATGGTAAAATATATGCGATGCTCGTAACCATTAACAATGGAAGAACTACCTTATGAAGATACCTTTTAACAGGAAACTGAATCATTTTTATTAACAATAACAAACGTAAAGATAAACATATAACTGAGTTAACTATAGCCAGTATGAATACTGTTTGTGGCGGATAGCCTAATTTTAAAAAAAGATAAGAAACTGGAAGATTTAAAATCATTACTCCTCCTATGATAGACGTGTATTTCTTAATCTTTCCCGTAGCTTGGGCCGAAGTCATTAATGAATGAGATAAAGAATCAATAAGAGCTGCAATAATTATAAATCGGATAAATAAGACAACATATTCGGGTGTGTGTGTCAACCATATATCAAGTATATAATTGGCTTCTAATAATAGGGGCATTGTCAAAATGAAAAGTAACAAAAAAGAAAATTTTGAACTTTGAAAAACCAGATTAACCATCTTCTCTTTTTCACCAGAAGCATAATATTTTATTATTTGTGGACGTGCTGCCGTCATAAAGTTTTGTACAAACTGAACTAGAGCTCCGTTTACTTGGTAGGCAATAGCTTGAGCAGCATTAACTATAGGCCCAAAAAACATATTTAAAACAATATTAACGCCCTGATTATTAAATATGCTTGCTAATGCACCAAATAAATTCCATCCAGAATAACTAAGAATTTCTTTAAATAGGCTTTTATTCCAGAAAAATGAGAACCGACATTCTTTAAATCTTTTTTTGCAGTATGTTCTAAAAATTAAAGTAATTATGGATGTAACTCCAAATATTAAAACTCCATATAATTTTAATTTATCATAGGTAAACGCTAATAACAAATAAACAATTAGTAATTTTAAAATGACTTCAATAATACTAACCCAGGCATATACATTCATCCTTTCGTGAGCTATAATAGCGGCATTATAAGGTATTGTAAATAAGGTCATCATAAAAGAGAGAATTGAAAATTGATAAATCCAGTTGGCCGCTTCTATACGATTTTCGGGAATCGTCATTTGTGTATTCAAGAACCATAATCCTACTGTTTCTGCCAAGAGTAAAATAACAAAAGATAGCATGATGTAAATTGAAATTGTTATGCTAAAAGTTTTTTTTAGTTGATTGTAATCTTTTTTGCCCAATTCAAATGAAAAAAAACGCTGTGAAGCTACAGCCATGCTATTGCTTAGGAAGGAAAACATAGTGACAATTCCACCTACAACATTGTAAATCCCATAATCAACAACACCAAGAGTATCTAATACAATCCTTACAGTATAGAGAGATACACCCATCATGATTATCATTCTGAAGTATAACATCAGTGTGTTCTTTGCTATGCGTTTATTGTTTTCGGAGGGCATTATGGTCGAGTGTTTTTTAATAAAGGCTTTTAGTTGTCTGGTTCACATAAATAAATCACACATTAATTGATCAGATAAACATATACGCTATGAATATTCTTTAAAATTGCGATTGTATTTTTACTTTCCAACACAATAATACTCAATGCCCGAAGCTTTCATGTCGTTACTGTCGTATATGTTTCGTCCGTCAAATACCAGGGCTTTTTGCATTGATTTTTTGATGACTTCCCAGCTTGGCAAACGAAATTCTTTCCATTCTGTAACTACCATTAAGGCATCAGCATCTACTGTGGCGTCGTACATATCGGAGGCAAAGTGTATTTGCTTGATGGTTTCGGTATTTGCCAGTCGCTTTTTTGTTTCTTCTATAGATATGGGGTCAAACACCCGTACTTTACACCCGACTTTGGTTAGTTTGTCAATTAATACCAATGCCGGTGCTTCGCGTATATCATCTGTTTCGGGTTTAAACGATAAGCCCCAAATGCCAATAGTTTTGCCTGTTAAATTATTGTTGTAATAGTTGGTTAGTTTCTCGAAAAGCAGGCCTTTTTGTTTGTCGTTAACGGCTTCTACGGCGCGTAAAACTTGCATGTCGTACCCATATTTTTTTGCTGTTTTTATCAAGGCTTTTACATCTTTCGGAAAACAGGAGCCTCCGTAACCACAGCCCGGATATAAAAACTTTGTGCCTATGCGCGAGTCACTGCCAATGCCTTTGCGCACCATATTTACATCGGCACCTACTATTTCGCAAAGGTTGGCTACATCATTCATAAAGCTGATGCGGGTTGCCAGCATCGCATTAGCAGCGTATTTGGTCATTTCGGCTGAGGGGATGTCCATAAAGATAACGCGGAAGTTATTTAGTAAAAACGGGCGATATAGCTTGGATAACAGTTCTTTGGCGCGTTCGGTTTCAACACCTACTACTACACGGTCCGGACTCATAAAATCTTTGATGGCAGCTCCTTCTTTTAAAAATTCGGGATTTGAGGCTACATCAAATTCTAGACTAACACCGCGTTTATCCAATTCTTCTTGTACTGCATTTTTTACCAACTTAGCTGTGCCAACCGGAACCGTGCTTTTGGTTACAATCAGTTGGTGCTTGGACATGTGTTTGCCTATAGTACGTGCCACTTCCAAAACATATTGAAGGTCGGCGCTGCCGTCTTCGTCGGGTGGAGTGCCTACCGCGCTAAATATCATATCTACCTCGTTAAGGCAATCGGTAAGTTGGGTAACAAAATGCAATCTTCCTGCTTGTTGGTTGCGTAATACCATATCTTCCAATCCAGGCTCGTATATTGGAATTATGCCTTTTTTAAGGTTTTCGATTTTTTGTTTGTCGATATCGACACAAGTTACATTAACGCCCATTTCGGCAAAACAAGTGCCTGATACTAAGCCTACATAACCGGTTCCTACAATGGCAATTTTCATCTGCTAATAATTAATTATTTTTCTGTCCGACTTAGTCGGAGAAACTAACCAATAATAATGCGTGTATTGTAGATGTATTATTATTCAGTCGTTTTATGTATAAAAATACTGTGTAAGTATAAAAAACATCAAGTAGATGCTTGCTGTTTTATTTTTTGTTGTAAATTGAAAATGAAAGTGTTAAATAGTTATTTGCGTTTGTTAATAATCCCATGCAAATATATAAAAAATATGTGAAACAAGCTCCCCTTGTTTAAAAACCAAAAGTAGTGTTTTCCTTTGTAAAAAGGGACTAAAAAGAGTATATTATTATTTCAGGAAGATGAAAAATGGGGTTGTTTTTAGAGTCAAGAACCAATAATATAGACAAAAGAACAAAGAGTAAAGATAAATGACTGGGGTTGCGTTTAATTCCCAATTAAACAATTGTCAACATCTTTTATTCTGATGAAGAAATCTTTATAAACTTGTATTTCTTTACAACAGGAATGCCTAATCCTCCTTTTTCAAAATGATATGTAACGGCATTGGGGGTGTCGTTTTTAAAGTAAATGGAGTTAAATAATCGAATTCCTACATAATCTTTAAGGGCTTGGTGCTGGAATTCAATTAAAGAGTCATCTTGTTTTGTCATTATATATGAATATGTTTCTTCGTAAGGGTTGCTTGAGCTGTAATAATTGATGCACAAGATGAGGCTTACCAACCCGCCAGAATAAGCCAGTCGTTTAAATAAGTTTGTGTTGCTGTTTTTTTGTTTTACGGTGTAATTAACGAATAAGTAACTAGCTATATAAGCACCAAGTAAAATGCTTATCCAGATAACTGTTGATAGGCCAATGGTGAAGAAAACATACAAATTAAGGGCAAATAGTAAAAAAACGAGTATTCCTGAATATTTAGTTAGACTAAATAAGGCTTTTATGGAATTTATTGGTTGAAATTTGTCTTGTAAAACGGGTATCCTTTTTAATACAAGAATTATCGTAATGCCTATTGCTAAACCAATAATACCTCCAATAACCCCACTAGTTATACCTCCCTGAAAAACTGGAAGAATAAGGCAAATGCCGTAAACGATAGTAACAGTACAGGAATCGCCTATCGTAGTTATTTTTACTAGATTTTTATATTCTTGTGAGTTTATCCAAGCTTCGTATTGCATCTTCGCATACCGTTCGGCTTGTTCGTCGTACTTTTCCTTTTGCTTCCGATTTGCTGTTGCTGATTGTGCTCTTGTATTTGTGACTGCTTCCCTTGTTTGTTTGGTAGATTCTATAGCCCGCTTAAATGCCTCGTAAAGGCTCAGAAATTCTTCGTGTGCCTTGGGCGACTTGTTTCTGTCGGGATGTAATGCTTTGGCTTTTTCTTTGAACGCTTTTTTTATCTCGTTCTCGTTTGCCGTAACAGGAATGCCTAATATGTCGAAATATTCTCGCAAGGGAAATTATAAGCTAACATTAGGAGGTAAAAACCTGGAGATGTCTTTTTCATAAGTGATCAAATCTCGTACTATTGTTGAAGATATGGAGGCGTATTTGGTGTCGGTAAATAAAACAACGGTTTCGATGCCCGATAGCTTTTGGTTATTATCGGCAGTGGTTCTTTCGTATTCAAAATCGCCAACGGTTCGAATGCCTCGTAATATATACGAAGCCTCTTCGGCTTGTGCAAAATCAATGGTTAACGAATTGTATTGCATTGCTTTTACCCTTGGCTCATTGGCAAAAGCTTGTTCAATTATTGATAGTCGTTTTTCGACAGGGAAGAGTGATTTTTTTGATGGGTTTACACCTACACCAATAATTATTTCGTCGAATAGGGTTAATCCTCGTAAAACGATGTCGTAATGACCTATTGTAAAAGGATCGAACGACCCTGGAAATATGGCTCTTTTCATATAGTTTGTATTTAGTATTTTGGAATTACCCGTTCTCCTGTTTTATTAATGGCAAAATAGTTTTCGGCTATTGTTACGGCCGCCATACCACCTATAAAG
Source organism: Paludibacter jiangxiensis (assembly GCA_945897785.1). GTDB lineage: Bacteria > Bacteroidota > Bacteroidia > Bacteroidales > Paludibacteraceae > JAFGVL01. The sequence goes on along the minus strand of CAMDGD010000001.1, from coordinate 88,933 downwards.
CTCGAAACTTCATCGTAAATTAAGGGAACAATCAACTTGCCTTGTTTGTTTATAAAGCCCCATTTGTTGTTTATGCATACGGCCGCCATTTCTTCTTTGAAGTCATACACCTTGTCGTATTTTATCGCACTTATCTTGTTCCCTTTTCTGCAAATAAAACCGTATTGCTTTTCTAAGCAAACAGATACAATGTCTTCGCTAAATTCACCAATCTCATCGTAACGAACAGGTATTATTGTCTCTCCTGAGAGGTTTATCATGCCTTTCTTGTCGTTGCGGATTACCAATGCCAGCCCATCTCTAAATGGAAATGCGGAATCGAATTTTGCATTTACCACCTGTTTGCCTGTGTGGGGGTTTTTGTAGCCGTATAATTTTCCCATTTTAAATGCTATAGGCGTCTGTGCTTCAGCAAAAAAACAGCATAAAACAGCAAGGACTAAGCTTCCGTATTTTCTTTTGTTATGCATTAGTTTACTTTTTCTCCTTTGGTGTCAATGTAAAAAGTTGCTTCATCGGTTTTTACCCAAGCTTTTCCCTGGCTAAAATCGCTAACCAATTTGTAAATAACAGGAATTACCTCCTCACCGGTAAAATCCACAAAACCCCATTTCCCATTATTGCTAACTGCCGCCATGCCTTCAGAAAAATTTCGGGCGTCATCGTATTGAGGAGGTACTACTTCTATGCCTTTTTTATTTACAAAGCCAATTTGATAGTTTAGGTCGATGCGCGCCATTTCTTCTTTAAACTCAGCTACTTCGTCGTACCTGCAAGGAATAACTTCTTCTCCGTGTATATCAATAAAACCATACGAGAAATTACTTACAACCTTGGCTAATCCTTCTTGAAAAGCCCATACTTCATCATATTTTGGGGCAATAACATCAAACCCAAAACGATCAATAAAACCAAGTTTTTTGCCCAAAAGAATCATGGCAATGCCGTTAGAGAAGTCCCAAGCATTATCATACATAGGTCGAATTATCATGTTGCCCTTTTTGTTAATATAACCCCACTTTCCTTTATATTTAACTGTAGCTTGTCCTTCTTTAAAAGGACCTGCATTTTCATATTCAAAATCAATAACTATATCGCCTTTAGTGTTTATATAACCCCATACGTTGTTTTTCGATACAGCACATAATCCTTCGCTAAAAGGAATGTACTCGTCGTAAATCATCGCCACAATTTCTTTTCCATATTGATTTACAAACCCCCATTTTGAAGCAACTGAAACGGGAGTTATACCTTGTCTTTTATGACCAACAAGGGCGTATGCCGGCATTAAAAGTATTTTGCTGGTGGTGGAGTCTTTAAATCCGTATAAAGCGCTGTCTTTCCAATAAAACGGAACTGCCTTTGTATGTTTGTGAGTTTGGCAACCTATTGCAAGCAATACTGCTACAAACAGAAATCCTAGTTTAGCTAATATTTTTTGTTCCATTAGTGTCGATTGTTAATTTAATTCAGTTAATTGTACAAAAAACGATTTTGTTTTGCCTTTACTTTTAAACATTGGAATAAAATAAAAATGGCCTTAGCCATATACTAAATAATTCGAGTATTCTATTGTAGTCCTCTCCCTTTATGATGTTAATTAGTAATGCGAATCAGGAGTTAAACTTAAAGGGTTAATTAATCCCGAAGGGATGATATTATTATAGTAAATCAAATTCATAAATATGAAAATCCCGAAGGGATGGTATTATGTCACCACTTCGTGGTTTTTACACCATTTACATCACTATTTCTATAATAATATCACCACTTCGTGGTTTTCTATTCAACACCTGATTCGCATTAGTAACTGTTATTTAAATTGTAAATTAATTCCCTTCGGTAATTGAGCGTTGGTTGTACATTAGTTGACTAGTACATACTTAAATGCACAACGGGTTTATTTTTAATCAAAGTATTTTGTAAAAAAAGCTTCTTTGTAATGATAAAGAGAATTTATTGTATGGTTTTTGTAAATTAAGTTCTTTTTTTAAGCCAGAGTATAGATGTTTGATAAATTTATTTAACTTTGTGTCCTGTTTTAGCTGTATGTTTTCGGATAAAAATTCGTAAAACAGCTTCTTTTTCATTGTTTTAAAAATGTTCAAAATAAAAAATACAAATATAATAATTTGTATAAGAATAAATAGCAATTGATTCCAGCCTAGATTTGTTTGTTGATTTGTTTGTTTTAACAAGGAGTTTTGGCATAATAATTCAGAAATATAGGATGGGGTTAATGTTATTCAAAAGCTTCAGAAAGACAATCGAATATAATTTTTCTTATTTATGAAAAAAACACATTTGTTTCTTCTACTTGCCCTGTTTCTTGCTTTCGGTTTGCAGGTAACTGCTCAAGAAAGGGTTATTTATGATCAATATCACTTTAATTATTATTTAATAAATCCGGCAGTGGCAGGAGCAGATAAGTGCTCACATCTTATGCTTACTACCAAAAACAACTGGATTGGTATTGATGGTCCAACTACGCAAACGTTATCTTTCAGAACGCGCTCAAGAACCCGTAATGTAGGATTAGGTGGTTATGTTTATAATGACAAAACGCCGAGTTTTAACAACATGGGTGCTCAATTAACTTTTGCCTACCATATCCCTATGAGTAATGGGGGGAGATATTCTAGAAATTTATTGTTAGACCGTCAGCTTTCTTTTGGGGTTTCTATTAAGGCTGCACAATTGTCGTATGATTCTCATCAAACCATTGACCCCGCTGATGAGTCCTATAGCGAAACAGCACCAAATGCTAACTTTGGTATGTATTATACTTCTTATGGCTTTTTTGCAGGTGCCTCTGTGACAAATATGATTCCTTTCAGATTACGAAATACAGGTCTTCAAGAACCTATAGATCCTGCTACGGTTTTTTTGTTTTTTGGTAAAGGGTTTAATTTAGGTTCTGACAGAATATTCGAACCTTCTGTTAATTTTAACTACAATAGTTTTAATAATAAGCAAGTAGAGTTGAACTTGAAATATGAACAAAATAATTCGTTTGATGATTTTGGTTTTTGGACGCAGCTTTCGTACCGACATAATATAGATGAAGGTTCCGGTCAGGCTATTTCCTTAATTCCAATTGCGGGTTTTCGTACCGGAAAAGTACAGTTAGCGTATGCGTTTAATGTAACACTAAACGGATTGGCTTCTTATAATTTAGGTACACATGAGTTTATGTTGGCTTATACATTCTGTGTTCCAACAAGATTCTGTAGATAGTTTTATTCATACCATATTTTTAAACAAATCCCTTAAGTTTACGGTTAAGGGATTTGTTTTTTGGTTTAAGCAATTGCATCCATGAGGGTAGTTTATCATATAGGTATTTATTTTTACGGCATCTTGATTTCTGTTGCTTCACTCTTTAATGCAAAGGCTAAGAAACGGTTTTTGGGTCAACAACAGGTGTTCTCTCAGTTAAAGAGTTTTTTGGAAAAAAGGGATAACAATTTTCTAGTTTGGTTTCATGCCGCATCTCTCGGAGAATTTGAACAAGGCCGACCAATTATGGAGAGGCTTAGAGAAAAGCATCCGGAATATACTATTCTGCTAACATTCTTCTCTCCATCAGGCTATGAACTACGTAAAAATTATAACGGAGCAGATTGGGTATGTTACCTTCCATTAGATACGGCTCGCAATGCAAAACGGTTTGTTGAGTTGGTTAATCCTGCTAAAGTTATTTTTATAAAATACGAGTTTTGGCCTAACTTTTTAAGCTATTGCAAGAAAAAGCAAATCCCTACTTATATTGTTTCAGCAAGTTTTAGAGAGTCGCAATTGTTTTTTAAATGGTATGGCTTTCCTTATGCAAAGCTGTTGAAAGCTTTTGATATAATTTTTGTGCAAGATGAACAATCGCGTGCACTATTGGATACAATTCAGGTTAACAATGTGGTAGTTGCCGGCGATACCCGTTTTGATAGAGTTGCTCAAATTGCCGAAAACCATAAGCCATTACCTTTATTACAACGTTTTAAAAATAAGCATAAACTTATTGTGGTTGGCAGTTCGTGGCCAAAAGATGAAGAACTGCTTTGTGTTTATATTAATGAAACTGAAACGGGTAAGTTTGTTATCGCTCCGCACGAAATACACGAAAGTCATCTGGCGCAAATTGAAGCTAATATTAGTGTGCCTACGGTTCGTTTTTCGCAAGCTACTCCAGAGGCATTTGATACTGCTCGTTGTTTATTGATTGATAATATTGGCATGCTTTCTTCTATTTATAAATATGCCGACATTGCCTATATTGGCGGTGGTTTCGGGGTTGGCATTCACAATGTGTTAGAAGCTGCCGTTTATAATATCCCTGTAGTGTTTGGTCCAAATTATCAGAAATTTAAAGAGGCCCGTGATTTAATTAAATTAGGGGGAGGTTTTGCCGTTTCTGATTTCGTTGAATTACAATCAACGCTAGATTGGTTGCTTTTGCATCCCGATGCAGGAACAATTGCCGGTGGTTATACTCAACAACAAAAAGGAGCTACGGCAAAAATTATCCAAGCCATCTTTAATTGATTTACTATTTTATCCTGTATATTTGTTATTCTTTTTCATTGTTAATCTTAATTTTTTTACTTCCATGAAGCCTTCCATACCCAAAGGAACCCGTGATTTTTCGCCTATTGAAATGGCTAAACGGAACTATATTTTTGATACCATCAAAGTGGTTTTTCGTTTGTATGGGTTTGAACAAATTGAAACTCCTGCCATGGAAAATCTATCTACTTTACTGGGTAAATACGGCGAAGAAGGGGATAAGTTGTTGTTTAAGATTTTGAACTCGGGCGATTTTTTGGCTAGTGCTAACGATAATGTGTTAGCGCAAAAAGATAGCGTGAAAGCTACTGCAATGATTGCAGAAAAAGGTCTCCGTTACGACCTTACTGTACCTTTTGCTCGTTTCGTAGTGCAACACCAAAATGAAATTAGCTTTCCGTTTAAACGGTATCAAATACAACCTGTTTGGCGTGCCGACCGTCCGCAAAAAGGACGTTACCGAGAGTTTTATCAGTGCGATGTGGATGTGGTTGGTAGCAACTCTTTATTTAATGAGGTGGAATTAATCCAAATTGTAGATGAGGTATATCGCCGCTTAAATATTAATGTAGTACTTAAAATAAATAACCGCAAAATACTAAGCGGTATTGCCGAAATAATCGGACAAGCAGATAAGATTGTTCCTATTACAGTGGCTATAGATAAGCTGGATAAAGTTGGCTTAGATAATGTAAACAAGGAATTGCAAGAGAAAGGACTGAACGATGAGGCTATTGCTAAACTGCAACCTATTTTATTGCTTAAAGGAAGTAATGCGGAAAAATTGGCTACTTTAAAAACGCTTTTGGCTTCTTCTGAAGCTGGTCTTCAAGGAATATCGGAACTAGAAACGATCTTTTCTTTTCTTACCGAACTTACTGTGCAAACGGAAGTAGAACTTGACCTTACGTTAGCTCGCGGACTAAACTATTACACCGGGGCTATTTTCGAAGTAAAAGCTAAGGATGTAGCAATTGGTAGTATTACCGGCGGTGGTCGTTACGATAACCTTACAGGGGTGTTTGGGTTGCCAAATGTTTCCGGTGTAGGGATTTCTTTTGGTGCCGATAGAATTTACGATGTGTTGAATCAATTGAATATCTTTCCTGCTGAATCATTGGATAGTACAAAAATCTTGTTTGTAAGCTTTGGTGAGCCAGAAATGGCTTATTGCTTGCTTTGGGCAAAGGCTTTACGCAAGGTCGGTATTCCTACCGAAATTTACCCCGAACCAGCAAAAATGAAAAAACAAATGGGGTATGCCGATGCCAAAAAAATTCCTTTTGTTGCTATTGTAGGTGGTGATGAAATGACACAAGCTAAGGTTTCATTGAAAGATATGACTAGCGGCAAACAGGGGTTGGTTTCATTGCAGGAACTGATAGATAATATTACCGCTCAGTAGATACGATTTATGTGTCGTGTAAAATAGTTTGATGTAAAGCTGTAAAGATTTTACAGAGAGGGCGCAAAGCATAATTTCTTTGCGCCCTCTCTGTATTCCCACTTCTGCCTATTCTGAAAGAAAAAAAGAACTATCTTTGCACACTTGACAAACATTGCTATTATTGAAAAAAGTCAATTACTTCACTTCGTTTAGTGAATGTTATTTGTAAATCGTAAAAAAGTACATCGATATGGCCAGTTGCTTACAAGTTGAAAACCTTTCCAAAACCTTTGGCGATAATTTCTTATTCGAAAATCTTTCCTTTGGTATTGCCGACGGACAACGGATTGCTCTAATTGCGAAAAATGGAGCGGGTAAAACTACCTTGCTTTCTATCTTAGCAGGCGAGGAGGATTATCAATCGGGTACTATCTCTTTTCGTCGTGGTGTGCGGGTGGGTTACTTGCGTCAAGATCCTGGTTTTAATCCTGCTTTAAGTGTGCTAGAGGCTTGTTTTGATCATGGCAATGAGGTTACCGATCTTATTAAAGAGTATGAAGCATTGACAAACCAGCTTGCTAAAGATGGGGATGCGGTGAATCAAGACCGCTATCAAGAGTTGCTAGTAAAAATGGATGAGCTTAAAGCGTGGGATTATGAAACGCGAATTAAGCAAATTTTGGGAAAACTCAATATTTATAATTTTGACCAAGCTATTGGCGAACTCTCTGGTGGCCAGCTTAAACGGGTGGCTTTGGCTAATGTATTAATTGCTGAACCTGATTTGCTTATACTCGATGAGCCTACCAACCACCTCGATTTGGAAATGGTGGAGTGGTTAGAAAATTTCTTAAAAAATAGCTCCATGGCGTTACTTATGGTTACGCACGACCGCTATTTTCTCGATCGCGTTTGTTCTGATATTCTTGAGTTAGACCACCAGCAATTGTTTCAATATAAGGGTAATTACAGCTATTATTTAGAAAAAAGACAGGAGCGAATTGAAGTATTTACTGCCGAAAGTGAACGGGCAGGAAATTTATTTAGGAAAGAACTGGAATGGATTCGTCGTCAGCCAAAAGCCCGTACGCATAAATCGAAATCGCGCACAGAAGCTTTTGCAGATATTGAAAAACGGGCACAATTACGGCGTGATAATACTCAAGTTAGTTTGGAAGTAAAGGCAACTTACTTGGGTTCGAAAATTTTCGAAGCGCAATATGTATCAAAAAAGTACGATGCGGTGACCATTTTGGATAATTTCTATTATAATTTTTCTCGTTACGAGAAAATGGGTATCGTGGGGAAAAATGGTACCGGAAAATCAACCTTTTTAAAAATGTTGCTTGGTGAAGTTAAACCCGATAGCGGCTCATTTGATATTGGCGAAACTGTATCGTTTGGTTATTATAGTCAGGATGGGTTGCGTTTTGATGATACTATGAAAGTGATTGATGTTGTACGGGAGTTTGCTGAAGAAATAACTATTGGAGGGGGCAAAAAGCTTAGTGCATCACAATTTTTACAACTTTTTCTGTTTCCCCCAGAAGTGCAACATAATTTTGTGTGTAAATTAAGTGGGGGTGAACGCCGTCGTTTGTATTTGTGTACTGTACTGATTAAAAACCCTAACTTTTTGGTGCTCGATGAGCCTACCAACGACCTAGATATTGCTACGCTAAATGTATTGGAAGAATACCTGGTAGGGTTTAGGGGTTGCGTTATTGTGGTGTCGCACGACCGCTTTTTTATGGATAAGGTGGTCGATCATATTCTCGCTTTTGAAGGCGAGGGTAAAGTGAAAGATTACCCGGGAAATTATTCCGACTACCGCGAGTGGAAACAAGTGATGGAAGAAAAGATTGCGGATGATAAAGAATTACAACGAAGTGCATCTAAATCGATAGAATCAACGCAATCTGCCGATAATAAACCACGCAAAATCAGCTTTAAAGAAAAACAAGAGCTTGCGTCATTAGAACAAGAAATTGCTGCCCTCGAAGCTGAAAAGAAATCGATAGAACAGGCGCTTTCCGGATCGGAAACGGATCTAGATAAAATTGCTAAACTATCGACGCGTATCGGTGATGTTATTGGTCTAATCGATTCAAAGTCTATGCGCTGGTTAAGTCTTAGCGATTTATAATCAACCTTTTTTGTTTATACCATGATAGACGAAGTTGTTAAAATTCACGATAATTATACTTTCGAAATGAAAGTTGGTTTTGTCGGAATGCCCGGAAAAAAGAATAATCAATTCAAAGTTAATACTTGGTTTTTTGTTCCGGGTAGTTTGGATATTAACAGACATACCTATAAGAAGGAGCACTTTTACAAAGATATTAAGACAAATATCCGGCTAATTACTCCGGTTTTTTCATTGCAAGATATTGCTGATGGACCTGATTCTCCACTTGTTTCTGTGGCTAAGTCTATTGAAAAACTAAAACAACAATACGACGAGAAGAATTTAAAGGAGCTAGAGTATGAGTTTAAGATGGTCAACTCTATTTTAAAAAGTTCCTTGCGTAATACCGTTTTTGCTATCAAAAGAATTAAGGATGGGGCTTCGTTGGAGAAGGCGGTTGAGGAGTATATTCGTTTGGTAAAAAGGATAACTGTGGCGTATCGGGCTTTTGAAACGGAAGTGAAGTTTGTCGAAAATGATTCTAAAGCAAACGATTTTTTTGCTTTTGGCGATGAGTTTATGTGTTTGTTAATTGAGATTCATTCCTTTAAATTGCTTAAAGCTTTTGCTAGAAAAAAAATTGATAACAAAATTGCCCTAGAGTCAAAGGTGTCTCGGTTAATTAAACAGGAGTTAGCCTACAAACAAAAACGAGGCTATTTGTCGGTGCAGAAAGATGCGGATAAAAACAATAAGTTGCTAATTTTACGCCATGGTATTTTAAAAAAATACATCGAGAGTGAATTGTTTCTGAATACCATTAAGAAAGAAGATGGTTTCTTGTTTCGCCAATTTATTTACAGCTTGGCAGCAGGCGTTTCGATGATTTTTGCTACCATTGTGGCCTTTTCTTTTCAACAAGAGTACGGCAACTTTACAATTCCGTTTTTTATTGCGCTAGTACTGGCGTATATGTTAAAAGATAGGATAAAAGAGTTGAGTCGCTTCTATTTTGCGCATAAACTAAATAGCCGTTATTTCGATTTAAAAACGGTATTAATTATTGGAAAAGATGCGGTTGGCGTTTGTAGAGAAAGTTTTGATTATATTGCTAATAGCAAAGTGCCAGCCGATATTCTAAAGCGAAGAAATAGATCTAGCTTGCTCGAAGCTAATAATAATTTTACCGAAGAGCAAGTGCTTCTTTATCGTATGCAGGTTCAAACAAATAGCCTACTCATTAATAAACATACAGCCTACGAACTAGACGGTATTAATACAATTATTCGTTATACTATTGCTAGTCTTACGCATAAAATGGATAACCCCGAAGTTCCTTTGTATTTTCTCGAAGACGAACATAAATTGACAACGATTAAAGGTGAAAAAGTGTATTTTTTAAATATGCTTATTCATATGCAACATAATGACCAAGATGTAATAAGCTACTATCGATTGGTGCTTAATAGGGATGGTATTAAACAAATTGAAAAAATTAAGGCATAAAAAAGCCTTGTTTGATGTTTCTCAAACAAGGCTTTTTGTTTATTAAAAATGGACTAATAATTTGTCTTCTTTACTTCAAAATGGGCTTGTGGGTGTTTGCAAGCAGGACAGTTTTCGAGGGCTTTTTTGCCTTTGTGTACAAACCCACAGTTGCGGCATTGCCATTCTACTTCCGTTTCTTTTATAAAAGTACTTCCGTTTTCAATGTTTTTCAAAAATGCCAAATAACGCATTTCGTGTTCGTATTCTGCTTTGGCAATCATGCGATACATAGTTGCAATTTCTTTAAAACCTTCTGCTTCTGCAATGTTGGCAAATGCTGGGTAGTCTAATTCCCATTCTTCATGTTCTCCGGCAGCAGCAGCTTTTAAGTTTTCTGCAGTGGTGCCAATAATTCCAGCCGGATACGAAGCAGTAATTTCTACCATGCCTCCTTCTAAGTATTTAAACATCCGTTTGGCATGTTCTTTTTCTTGATTTGCTGTTTCTTCAAATATGGCCGAAATTTGTTCGAATCCTTCTTTCTTTGCTACACTGGCAAAATAGGTGTAACGCATTCTGGCTTGCGACTCTCCTGCAAAAGAAGTAAGCAGGTTTTTTTCTGTTTGTGTTCCTTTAATCGATTTTTCCATAAAAAATACTACTGTTTTATTGTTTAGAATTAGTATTACGTGAAACAAAGATAAAAAAAGAAATGGTATTCAGAAAAACTTGATCCTTAACAAATATGAATAAACACAAATAGGTATCCGTTTAGTAACAGATGGTTGTTATTGAAGTATCTCTCCAATAATGTTTAGTCGTATCTCTCTGATTTTTACATTATTAAGGCGTTTATCTTCAAAATAGCTGATTAATAATTCGTTAAGTTGTGGGTCATCGTAATCAATTACTTTGTCATTTTTCGGATCACAGATGTGATAATGTTGATGCATGCCACAATCGTACCGCATTTTATCATGGCATGTTTCCAGTCGGAATAACAAGTTCTTTGCCCTAAAGTGTTCTAAAGTGTTGTAGATAGTTGCTACCGAGATACTTGGATTTTCTTTTCGCACATAGAGTACAATGTCATCGGCATACGGGTGTTTTAATTCGCATAAGGCATCGTAAACCGCTAATCGTTGCGGGGTCACTTTCAGACCGAAGTCTTTCAAAATTTTGCGTACATCTTCTGTTTTCATAGGCGTGCTGTTTAATGAAAATTAGTGTAACAGTTCTTCCTATTTTTGGTGTGGTTCGGCAAATGCTTTACAGCTAACCGTTTCAATTGGTATCTTCCAAATCTTTACATTCTTTAATGCAGGGGTCGAATATGTAAATGTTTTATCCGAATATTGCGCCATAAGAATATGTAAAGCGGCTTCTTTCTCTGCTAAGTCTTCAATAAATGTAACTTTTCCGCTAGCAACTACACTTTTTGCTTTCATTCTATAACTGCATGCTACTTGTGGGTGTTGGGCAACAATATCGGATCCTGTGCAAAAACTTATGCAAATTTGATTGTTTTCTTCTAAAATACGGATAACTCGTCCCTCGGGTGCGGAGTGTAAATATATAATTCCATCTTTGTATCCAAAATTCATGGGTAACACATATGGTGTGCCTTTAGAATCTGCAACGGCTGCAAAACAAATGTTGCATTCCTGTATTATTTCGCTAATTTGTTCTTGTTCTTTTATGGTTATTGTTTTCATCTCTAAATATAGTGCTTTTTGTTATAAAAAAACCTTCACGAATAATTTAAATACCAATAAATTGTTGTTTTTTTTTGGGAAATGATTTATTATAGGGGGTAGTTGGTTGAATGTGTTATACGACATTGTTTGTAAACATAAATGGATGAGTTTGTTTATATATCTGTATATCAATTAGTTAAATTGGTTTCTGTGTGGTAACCAAAATATAGTTTTATGCTATGCCAACACCGAACAGCTTCTCCATTTGTCCTTCCTGGAATCCATTTTGGCATGGTTTCAATGAATCGTTGTGCTTCGTGGTTAAAAATAGAATCGCTCGGATGCAATATGGTGGGATGGGTTATTGTACCGTCTTTTTCTACTACAAAAAGACTGAATACATGGTATTTGGCACTGTCGGTCGCATTTTTTGCCGGGTGTTGTATCAGTCTCTCAATATAGATTTTTAGTGCTGGGTCACCTCCAGAAAAGTGGGGCTTTTCTTCGGCAGTAAATAGTGGCTCGTCAAAAAAACTATTGTCAAGTTCTACTTGGTCATACGGGCATCCACAGCCTTTTTCTTTTTTCGGTTTGTCTTCTTGCCCTAGTACAGTTGTGTGTAAAAGGAGTGACAGGAGAATGCTTAAAAATATGGAGTGAGAAAAATGGCGCATAAGTATAGCTAAAAGATTTCGATTACAAATATAGTTTTTATTTTTGTTTTAATAGAGTAATATTATCTTAATAAATTTCAAAGGCTTTGCAAATCAATGTTTTACCGTTTAATGTTTTTTAAAGGAAAATATTAAAGAAAAATTTCTCTAATTGTTTGCTAGTAATTTTGTTTTAATCTAATTTTGTTGCCTATATTATTTCTGTTTGTCAAAAACTAAATATCAATATACCTAATATGAATCTATTTATTTTTAATTCTTCTATTGGAAGAAAACTTATCATGAGTTTGTCCGGTTTGTTCTTGATTGTGTTTTTGTTGGTGCATCTGCTTATCAACTCCTTGCTATTAATCGGTCCGGAGGCTTTTCAGGCTGGTTGTGAATTTATGGAACAACCCTTTATTGTGATCATGGTACCTGTATTGGCTGCAGGTTTTGTTGTGCATATTATCTATGCTTTTTGGCTTTCGTACCAAAATGTTAAGGCTAGGGGTAATGTGGCGTATGCATCAGGAAAGAAATCAGAAACTACGACTTGGGCTTCCAAAAATATGCTGGTTTTGGGTCTGATTGTATTAGGTGTTTTGGGCTTGCATTTGTCTCACTTTTGGGCAGAAATGCAATTGAAACATTTAACCGGTAGTGATGCTGTTCTTGCATCCGAAGCGTATGAATTAGTGGCCATAACTTTTCGGAATCCGTTAATTGGTGTTCTTTATATCGTTTGGTACTGGGCCTTGTGGTTTCACTTAACACACGGTTTCTGGAGTGCCTTGCAATCTGTGGGGTTGAATAATAGTGTTTGGTATCCTCGCTTAAAGTTTATTGGAACTGTATTCGCAACTATTATTGCTGTTGGTTTTACAATAATTACAGCATTTTTCTTGTTTGGGTTTGACAGATGTTGTCATTTAAACTAAACTGCTTTTTGTTTCATCGATATAAATAAAAAACTAGATATGGCTAAAACAACTATTGACGCAAAAATTCCACAAGGACCGTTGTCCGAAAAATGGAGTAACTATAAAGCACATCAAAAATTAGTGAATCCGGCAAATAAACGTCGTTTAGATATTATCGTTGTTGGTACAGGTTTGGCTGGTGCTTCAGCTGCAGCTTCGTTAGGAGAACTAGGCTTTAATGTTCTTAACTTCTGTATTCAGGATTCGCCTCGCCGTGCTCACTCAATTGCAGCGCAGGGAGGTATTAATGCAGCTAAAAATTACCCTAATGATGGTGACTCTGTTTACCGTTTGTTTTATGATACACTAAAAGGGGGTGATTATCGTGCCCGCGAAGCAAATGTATATCGTTTGGCCGAAGTGTCGAATTCAATTATTGACCAATGTGTAGCTCAAGGGGTACCTTTTGCTCGAGAATACGGCGGTTTGTTAGATAATCGTTCGTTTGGTGGGGCGCAAGTATCCCGTACTTTTTATGCCAAAGGACAAACCGGTCAGCAGCTTTTACTTGGAGCTTATTCAGCGTTAAGCCGTCAAATTGCTAAGGGTACTGTTAAAATGTATAGCCGCTACGAAATGTTGGATGTAGTAATTATCGAAGGCAAAGCGCGTGGTATTATTGCTCGTAATTTGGTTACCGGTGCTATTGAACGATTTTTTGCCCATGCTGTAGTAATTGCTACCGGAGGTTATGGTAATGCCTTTTTCTTATCAACAAATGCTATGGGTTCAAATGGTTCTGTAGCTATTCAAGCCTATAAAAAAGGCGCTTATTTTGCGAATCCTTGTTTTGCCCAAATTCATCCTACTTGTATTCCAGTTCATGGCGAATTTCAATCAAAATTAACCTTGATGTCAGAATCTCTTCGTAACGACGGTCGTATATGGGTGCCAAAGAAAAAACAAGATGCTGAAGCTATTCGTGCAGGGAAACTAAAACCAACACAGCTTGCTGAAGATGATCGTGATTATTACTTGGAGCGTCGTTATCCTGCTTTTGGAAACTTAGTGCCTCGTGATGTCGCCTCCCGTGCAGCAAAAGAACGATGCGATGCCGGTTTTGGTGTTGGAGCAACAGGGTTGGCTGTGTATCTTGATTTCTCTTCTTCTATCGAACGCTTAGGTAAATCCGTTGTTGCCGAGCGCTATGGTAACTTATTTCAGATGTACGAAAAAATTGTTGATGATAATCCCTACGAAACACCAATGATGATTTACCCTGCAATACATTATACTATGGGCGGCATTTGGGTCGATTATGAATTGCAGACTTCTATTCCCGGATTGTTTGCTATTGGAGAGGCCAATTTTTCTGATCATGGGGCAAACCGCTTAGGTGCATCAGCTTTAATGCAAGGTTTAGCCGACGGATATTTTGTGCTACCTTATACGATTCAGAATTATTTAGCAGATCAAATTCGTGTGCCTCGCATAAGCACAGATGCTCCAGAATTTGTAGAAGCAGAAAATGCTATTAATGATAAGATTAAACGGTTATTGGCTATTCAAGGAAATCGTTCTGTTGATTCTTTGCATAAAGAATTAGGCTTGGTAATGTGGGATAATGTAGGTATGGGCCGTACCAAAGATAGCCTCGAAAAGGCATTGGCTCGTATTCAAGAAATTCGTAATGAGTTTTGGTCAAATGTATTTATTCCAGGCGAAGAAAACGCTATGAATGTAGAACTTGAAAAGGCCATTCGTGTTGCTGATTTTATTGAAATAGGTGAGTTGATGGCGCGCGATTCCCTTGATAGAGAAGAATCTTGTGGCGGACACTTTAGAGAAGAATATCAAACGGAAGAGGGTGAAGCATTGCGTCATGATGATAAATATTCGTATGCTTCTTGCTGGAAATTTGTTGCTGAGGGTAAGGCTCCGGAGTTAGTTAAAGAGATGCTCGATTATGAGTTTGTTCAGCGTCAACAACGCAACTATAAATCGTAATTTTAATTCATTGAACCAAATAGAGGATTAGTATTAATAATAACCTGGGTAATTGTTAACAATTTTTTTTTGTTCGTTTACTCTTTGATTAATAAAAATGGAAAAATCAATCAATATTACTGTAAAAGTTTGGCGTCAGAAAAATGCCAAAGCTAAAGGTGCCTTCGTATCGTATAAACTTGATGGCGTATCTACTGATAGTTCTTTTTTAGAAATGCTGGATATTTTGAATGAAAAGCTTATATCTGAGCGTCAAGAGCCTATCGCTTTTGATCACGACTGTCGCGAAGGTATTTGTGGTATGTGTTCGTTGTATATTAATGGTCATCCGCACGGACCAGACGATGATATTACCACCTGCCAATTGCATATGCGTAAGTTTAAAGATGGAGAAACTGTTACTGTAGAACCATGGCGTTCAAATGCATTTCCTGTAATTAAGGATTTGATGGTAAACAGAAAGGCGTACGATGAAATTATACAGGCTGGTGGATATGTATCTGTTAATACAGGTGGAATACCAGATGCTAATGCAATTCCTATTGGTAAACCTATTGCTGATGAGGCTATGGATGCTGCATCATGTATCGGCTGTGGGGCTTGTGCTGCCGCTTGTAAAAATGGCTCGGCTATGCTTTTTGTTGCGGCAAAGGTTAGTCAGTTAGCCTTGCTTCCTCAAGGAAAAGTTGAGGCAGCTACTAGAGCTAAAGCTATGGTGGCTAAAATGGATGAACTTGGTTTTGGTAATTGTACCAATACCGGAGCTTGTGAGGCTGAATGTCCTAAAAGTATTTCAATTGCTCATATTGCTCGTTTAAATAGAGAGTTTTTATGTGCGAAGTTTAAAGACTAAAACTTGAATTTAGACTGCCTACCTAAATAGTTAGCGTTTTTTTTTAAAAGATACCACATAAATTTTATGTGGTATCTTTGTTTTTTCCTATAGTTTTGGTTTCTTTATGCTTTAAAATAATTATTATTCTTTTATTATGAAGCTCACATCTCTATTAATCACGACAAACACTCGTGAATATTAATTTTTTCATGTGGTCTTCTTCTAACCTTACTTAAATTCTATTCGGATGAAATCTTTTTCTTTTTGTTTCCTTCTTTTTTTTGTTGCTACTTTTTCGTTGTCTGTTTATGGACAAACTTTTAAGGCTCCGGCTAATTATGCTTTTTCTAAGAAAATGCCAAGTTTAACTCCTTTTAAAGATTCAAAAACTAATTTGTATGGATATAAAAATGTTGCCGGAGAACTGGTAGTCAAATGTGTATATGCTTTCGCTTCAAGGTTTTCTGAAGGGTATGCTGCGGTAAATAAAGGTGGTAAAGTGAGTGTGATGGATGAGTTTTCTAACGATTTCGTTGTGAATGGTGGAAAATGGGGTTATATTAACGAGGCTGGTACGCTCGTAATTCCTTTGCAATTTGATGCCGCCGATGTTTTTGAGAGTGGTTTTGCTATTGTTGAATCTAACGGTAAAAAAGCATTTATCGATGTTTCTGGTAAAAAGATAACCGATTTTGTGTTCGATTATGTTAATCCTTTTGCCGAAGGCTTGGCCGTTGTTGGAGGTGGAGACCCGCTCGTGTTTAGTTATATTGATACTACGGGTAAGGTTGTTATTACTGATGGATATTCTGATGCTGGTGATTTTTCTAAAGGTAGGGCTAGGGTTACTAGGTATGGTGCAACATTCTTTATAAATACCAAGGGTCAAAGGATGAAATAGTTGATTTATGCTAATTTATTTGGAGAAATGAAATTTTATTGGTAATTTTGGCACTTGAATACTTAAATAGAATTAGATGGCAAAAATTATTTCTTTATCAGAAGCCTCAACTATAGGGTTGCATGCCATGGTTCTTATTGCTCGTTCGCCTGAAGGATTGAATGTACAGGCGATTTCTGATATAACTGGTTCCTCAAGGCATCATATTGCTAAAGTGTTACAACGGTTGGTGAAAGAGAATTATTTATCTTCTACACGTGGACCAAGTGGTGGCTTTGTGCTAAAAAAGAAACCGGAAATGATTAATTTGCTTCAGATTTATGAATGTATTGAAGGTAAAATCGAAATTTCTGATTGCCCATTAGATCATGAAATTTGCGCTTTCGATAAATGCTTATTTAATAGTTTAACACAACAAATGACTATGCAAGCAATCGAATACCTAGAAAGCCGAACCTTGGCTAGTTATTTATAATAATTAATAATAACTGATTTTGCATCAGTTTATTTTTTATATATAATTAAGAATTAAAGTACTTAAATAAACAAATAGGCGTATGAAAAGAGAAATGGTAAAAATTGACGAGGATTTGTGTAATGGTTGTGGTGATTGTGTGCCTAACTGTCATGAGGGAGCCTTGCAAATTGTAGATGGAAAAGCGGTGTTAATAAGTGATTTAATGTGCGATGGTTTAGGTGCTTGTATTGGCTATTGTCCACAGGGTGCTATTGAGATTGAGTTGCGTGAAGCAGAACCATATAATGAAACAAAAGTGATGGAACTCATGATTCCAAAAGGAAAAAATACTGTTATCGCTCATCTTAAGCATTTAAAAGAACACAATGAAGTTGATTATTTGAAAGAGGGTGTACGTTATTTAAAACAAGCGAAAGACTTGCCTTTTAATTTTCAAGAGGTTGTAAATGAGGTGCATGGTGCTCCGAAAGTGTTTCAACCTACTCAGATGGCACATGCTGCTGGAGGGGGTGGAGGTTGCCCTGGTTCTCAAGCTAGAACAATTGTTCGTCCAGAAGACTCTATGGCGTCTGCAAGTGTTGTAGCGGCACCTTCAGAGCTTCGGCAATGGCCGGTTCAGCTGCATTTAGTTAACCCTTCAGCTGCCTATTTTCAACAGGCAGATGTGGTCGTTGCTGCCGATTGTGTTGCTTTTGCAATGGGCGACTTTCATGCCAGATTTCTTAAAGGGAAAAGTGTAGTTATTGCCTGTCCAAAGCTTGATGCTGGTATGGATATTTACAAAGATAAAATTACTGCCTTGGTTAATAATGCGCATGTAAATACTATTACCGTAGTTATTATGCAAGTGCCTTGTTGTGGTGGATTACTACAAGTGGTACAACAAGGTGTCGCTGAAGCATCCAATAAGGTTCCGGTTAAATTAGCGATTGTCTCTGTTGAAGGAAAAGTGTTGGAAGAAAGATGGGTGTAAGAAATGTACATCTAAACTAGTTTCCATTTACTTAATGTATAGTTAGTCTGATTGAATGTAAACAGAAATAAAATAAATTAGAATGGAATTCACATATAACAAACAAAAACCGATGGTGGAGAAACAAAATTTCAGCGAACTTATTGCTTATGCTCCTGGGTCGGTGGTGAGCAAGCAACTAATTAAAAAAGATTCGGGTAATGTAACTCTTTTTGCCTTTGATAAAGGCGAAGGGTTAAGTGAACATACTGCTCCTTTTGATGCACTGGTTCAGGTGCTCCACGGTCAAGTGGAAATTTTAATCGGAGGGGAGCCTTATGTGTTAGAAACGGGCGAGAGTATAATTATGCCTGCTGGTATACCTCATGCATTAAAAGCCGTAAAACAATTTAAGATGTTGTTAACTATGATTAAAGATAAATAATTAAAAAAGATTGAAAAATGAGTATGTTTTGTAATCAATGTCAAGAAGCTGCAAAAAATGTGGCTTGTACCGTAACTGGAGTTTGCGGAAAAAAAGAGCCTGTTTCCAATCTTCAAGATTTGTTAGTTTATTCTGCTATAGGCTTATCTTATGCTGTTTTAGAAGCTAAAAAATATGGATTGGATACCAATATAGAGAGTAAGCAAATTATCCATTCGTTATTTACAACCATTACCAATGCAAATTTTGACGATGCTTCAATTTTTGATGCTATCAAGAAAAATAATACCCGCCGTGATAATTTAGTTGGTAAGCTGAAACTTGCAATTGTTCACGATTCATTGGTATGGCATTCGTCTTCTACTGATGCATTTTTTGATAAAGCAAGTTCGGTAGGAGTGCTTAGCTATGATGCTGATGAGGATATTCGCTCGTTAAAACAGTATGTGCTTTTTGGAGTTAAAGGATTAGCTGCTTATGCAGAACATGCGTATAATCTAGGGTTTGAAGATAAAGAAATTTTTACTTTTGTCGAAGAGTCATTGGTTATGATTACTAAACCAAGCAATATCAATACTATGTTGGATTGGGTAACTCGCACCGGAGAGTTTGGTGTCAAAGTAATGGCTTTATTGGATAAAGCAAATACTAGTTCGTTTGGTAATCCTGAAATTTCTAAAGTAAATATTGGCGTAGGCAAAAATCCGGGGATACTCATTAGCGGTCACGATCTAAAAGAGTTGGATCAGCTTCTTCAACAAACTGAGGGTACAGGTGTAGATGTGTACACGCATTCGGAAATGTTGCCTTCTCATGCATATCCTAATTTAAAGAAATACAAGCATTTGGTTGGAAATTACGGCAATGCCTGGCATCAGCAATTGGAAGAATTTGAATCGTTTAACGGACCAATTCTCTTTACAACCAATTGTTTAGTGCCTCCTAAAAAATCAACTACTTACAACGATAGGGTTTTTACTACGGGTGCCACAGCTATGCCGGAGTGGAAAAAGATAACTGATTTTTTGCCTAACGGACAAAAGGATTTCTCTGAAGTGACTGCTTTAGCAAAAACTTGTCCGCCACCAACCGCCATCGAACAGGGCGAAATAACTATTGGGTTTGCACACAATCAGGTATTGGCATTGGCCGATAAAATTTTAGCAGCAGTAAATTCAGGAGCGATAAAAAAGATGGTGGTAATGTCTGGTTGCGATGCTCGGCAAAAATCGCGCGAATACTATACCGATTTTGCAGCGCAATTACCCAACGATACAGTTATTCTTACTTCCGGTTGTGCAAAATACAGGTACAATAAATTGAACTTAGGCGATATCGATGGTATTCCTCGTGTATTGGATGCAGGTCAGTGTAACGACTCATACTCATGGGCTTTAGTGGCATTAAAGCTAAAGGAAATATTGAATTTAGATGATATAAATAAATTACCTATAGTATTTAATATTGCTTGGTACGAACAAAAAGCGATAATTGTTCATTTATCTTTGTTATATTTAGGAGTGAAGAATACGCACATTGGTCCAACTTTACCGGCATTTATGTCGAGCAATGTGTTAAAGTTGATACAAAAAAGATTTGCTGTTCAACCTATTAGCACTGTTGCTGATGATATGAAAGCATTTGGATTAAATACATAAAATACTATTGTTATGGAAAAAGCACAAGATATAATGATTTGTACTTGTAACGAGGTATATAAAAGTGAGATTGTTAAAGCAATCAACGAAAAAGGCCTTACAACTGTCGATCAAGTTGGCGAAGAGACTACGGCTGGTACTGTATGTGGTCAGTGTCAGGATGATATTCAGCAAATTATCGACGAGCAGCTTGCTTAGGATTTTTTTTTCTAGGCTGATTTTTGCCATTTCAAGTCCGTTTTGTGCGATTTGAAATGGCTTTTTCTTTTGTTATATTTGCAGTCCAAATTATTATTTATGAAAGAAGTTCGTGTTCGTTTTGCTCCTAGTCCTACAGGACCATTACATATTGGTGGTGTACGCACTGCCCTGTATAATTATCTTTTTGCCAAACAACATGGCGGTAAAATGTTGTTGCGTATTGAAGATACCGATTCGGCTCGTTTTGTTACAGGAGCAGAAGAATATATTATCGAAGCGCTTAAATGGCTAGGAATTACTATAGATGAGGGTGTTGGTACTGGAGGTCCACATGCTCCATATCGTCAGAGTGAACGAAAAATGATATATAAAAAATTTGTTGATCAGTTGTTAGCTAAAGGCTTAGCTTACATCGCTTTTGATACTCCGGAACAATTGGAGGAAAAACGACAGTTGGTAGCCAATTTTCAATACGATGCTTCTACCAGAATGCAAATGAAAAATAGCTTAACGCTGTCTGAAATTGAACTTAATGATTTACTAGAGAAGGAATTACCATTCGTAGTGCGTATTAAAATTGAACCGGCACAAGATATTGTAGTCCACGATTTAATTCGGGGTGAGGTAAAAGTTAATTCATCTGTTATTGATGATAAGGTCTTATGGAAGTCGTCAGACGGCTTACCAACTTACCACCTAGCCAACATTGTCGACGATCATTTGATGCAAATATCACATGTTATTCGTGGCGAAGAATGGTTGCCTTCAGCGCCGCTTCATGTGTTATTGTATCGTTATTTGGGTTGGGAAGATAGCATGCCTCAGTTTGCTCATTTACCTCTATTGTTAAAGCCCGAAGGAAACGGTAAATTAAGCAAAAGAGATGGTGATAAGCTGGGATTTCCTGTTTTTCCGTTAGAGTGGCTTGACCCTAAAACATGCGAGAAATCTTCCGGATACCGTGAGGAAGGCTATTTTCCTGAAGCTGTGGTTAATTTTTTGGCTTTGCTCGGTTGGAATCCCGGAACCGAACAAGAAATCCTTTCTATGGAGGAATTGATACAGTTTTTTTGCCTGGAGAAAGTAAGTAAATCAGGTGCAAAATTTGATTATGAAAAGGGAAAGTGGTTTAACCATAAATACTTACAAGAGAAATCAAACGAAGAATTAGCCCAGCTGTATAGTTTAGTATTAAAAGAAAAAGGAATTGCTACAAGCGAGGCTACCCTAATAACTATTGTTTCCCTAATAAAAGAGCGGAGTAATTTTATTGCTGACTTTTGGGAGCAGTCAGCCTTCTTTTTTCAAGCTCCAAGCGCTTACGATGAAAAGGCTGTGCAAAAGCGATGGAAATCGGAAACGCCAGCATTAATGAATGAATTGATAACGGTTTTGGAGTCTATAGCCAACTTTTCTTCTTCTAATTTAGAAGAAACAGTGAAAGCTTGGATAGCAGAAAAAGAACACAATATGGGTGCTGTGATGAATGCATTTCGTTTATCGATTGTTGGAGAACTTAAAGGACCGCATATGTTTGATATAATTTCCATTATCGGAAAAGAACAAACAATAAGCCGTTTGAAAACAGCCATTAAAATGATTGCTGTTTAATATTACTGCAAGTAGTTACTAGCGATTATTTTGAAATAAACCGTCTTTTTTATTGTTTTCTGCGAATAATCTTTATTTTTGTCTGTTCGTATAAACTAATGAAAGATTTTTAAGATGGGAAAAGTAAAAATTATTGGGAGTAAAATTAAATCACTTCGTTTAGAAAAAAACATTTCTTTGAAGGAGCTGGCTGATGAGGCAAATTTATCGGAGGATCAATTAACTGCTGTAGAGCAAAATAGTGCTAGTGTGTCTTTAGCTTCTCTTATTAAAATTGCACGGTCATTAGGTGTTCGTTCAAATGTATTTATTGATGATCAAGCGGTTTCTGGGCCAATTATTAGCCGTAAGTGTAGTATTGACGAAAAATCTCAATTAGTTGATACGAGTCGAAAAAGCATGAGCTATTTTTCCTTAGCCGGAAATAAATCTGGCCGACAAATGGAGCCATTTATTATAAACCTTGCACCATGTGTAGAGAAAGATTTTATTTTTTCATCGCATCAAGGAGAAGAATTTCTATTTGTTTTAGAAGGTGCTGTGGAAATTAATTATGGTGATGATGTTATTATTTTAGAAGAAGGAGATAGTATCTTCTATGATTCTATAGTGTCACACCATGTTCACGGGGGGTGTCTTAAGGGTGCAAAAATATTAGCAGTAGTTTATTCTCCTGTTCAATAGTATAGTAACACTGTAAGAGGAAAGTGGTTTCTTAGTTAAAATCGTTTTTCAAGTTCTTCCGAAGTCAATAGATTGATAATTATTTTTCCATCCGGTGTGTAATTGTGGTTCTCGCAGCTAAAGAGCTGATTGATAAGTTGATTGATTTCTTCTCTTGATAATGTTTTACCGTAAGGTATGGCTAACGCTTTGGCTAAAGATAACGCAATGTTTTCGTGTATTGCTGTTTTACCACTATTCGTTCTTTCGCGATTTGCAGCAAGCATATCTTCTATAACTTTTACGGCATTTATCCCCTCGAAGTTTGCTGGAATTCCGTTAATACGGTATGTGTTCTTTCCAAAACAATCGATATCAAAGCCAACGAAAGAAAGATCGGCTGTAATTTCTTCCAGTAGTAAACAATCTTCGGTAGATAATTCGAGTAATTCAGGAAAGAGTAGTTGATGTGAAATACCTTTCTGTGTGCGAATATGCTGAAGGTGCTGCTCATATAATATCCGCTCGTGTGCTCTGCGTTGATCAATCAACATCAACCCGGATTTTACTGTAGTGAGAATGTATTTTGCTCGGTATTGAAAAAAATCGGCACAAACAGTGTCGTTTATTTTTGTAATCTCTTCTTGTTCTTTACTGTTATTTACTCCTTCTGAAAAAGGTAAATTGCTTTGATTCTCAATGGAAACGATTCCTTTTTCACTTTCAAATCCTTCATAGAGTTTCTCCCAATTAAAATTTTCTTTCTTCGATTCTCCGTTGTTGAGTTTGTGTTGGTTAAATGGATTATATTCAGGGTTAAATGTAGTTCTGGGTAACTCAATTTTTGTAGTTGAGTTGATTAGAGGCATTTCTGTGGCATTTGCTTGGTCAAAATCAATCCCCGGAACAATATTGAATTTTCCGAGGGCTTCCCTTACTGTTGCCATAATTATAGACCAAATGGCTTGTTCGTTATCAAACTTAATTTCGGTTTTTGTTGGGTGGATGTTTACATCAATATTGGCTGGGTCTATCGTAAATGATATAAAATAACTAGGGCTGGTTTCTGGAGATAGCATTCGGTCAAAGGCTTTCATTACTGCTTTGTGAAAATAAGGATGCCTCATATACCGCCCGTTTACAAAAAAGTATTGATTGTGCATTTGCTTTTTAGCTGACTCAGGTTTGCCAACAAAACCGGATATGTTAATTAAACTAGTACTGGTTTCTATCGGTAATAGTTGTTGATTGATGTTTTTTCCGAATATTGCCGTAATTCGTTGTCGTAAATTGCTTTCAGAGAGTTGAAATATGGCATTGTCGTTGTGTATTAAGCTAAACGAAATGCTTGGGTTAATAATAGCAATACGGTTAAATTCAGTAATGATGTGATTTAGTTCCGTGCTATTTGTTTTTAAGAATTTTCGTCGTGCAGGAATGTTGAAAAATAAATTTTTTACCGAAAACATACTTCCGTTTGCACAATTAATAGCTGATTGTTTTTCTAGTGTCGATCCGGATATTTCAAGAAGTACGCCGAGTTCATTCTCTGCTTGTTTGCTTCGTAATTCTACCTGAGCAACAGCTGCAATAGAAGCAAGTGCTTCTCCTCTAAACCCCATGGTGTTAAGCGAAAACAAATCATCGGCCTTTTTTATTTTTGATGTGGCATGCCTTTCAAACGACATTCGAGCATCAGTTTCTGACATTCCTTTGCCATTATCAATTACCTGAATAAACGTTCTTCCTGCATCTTTAATTATAATTTGAATGGTTGTAGCTCCTGCATCAAGAGAATTCTCAACAAGTTCTTTTACAACAGAAGCTGGTCGTTGAATTACTTCTCCTGCTGCTATTTGATTAGCTACAGAATCTGGTAAAAGATGTATCACATCACTCATAAACGAAAGTTATTTTAGAATGTAGAATCAAAGTATAACGCATAAATGGCATTGCTGTTAATAAAGATAAACAACCCTAAAATAAATAGTAGAAACAAGGCTATCATAAGTTTTATGGTTGATTTCCGTGTAGCAGATGTTTTTTTTTCAACATCAAGTCTTTCTGAATATTTTCGAAAAGACCCCCGTTTTATTGATGGTGTGTAAGTTTTATTTTTTTTGGATAGAGCTGCTTTTTCTGCACTGACTTCTCTTTCTTCTCTTTTTTCTTTTTCCTCATTCCAATAAATCGGAATATGATTAAACCTTCTAGGTTTTTGCGTGTTTCGAAATGAAAACAATCCCATTTTTTTCTTTTTTAAATGTAATCTCCTTTAAAACGAATCGAAATATCATTTACAATTTGTCGGATTTTTTGTTCTTCTTCTTTTTTGCAAATCAAAAGTACATCGTCGGTCTCGGCAACAATATATCCTTCTAATCCTTCAATTACAGCCAACTTCCCTTCCGACACTGTTACAATGTTTTTTGAACTGTTATAGTATTGGGTATACGACTTAAGCGATACATTTTCTTGTTCATCTTTCTGAGAAATATCATATAAGGAACCCCAAGTGCCTAAATCCGACCAACCGAAATCAGAACAGAGCACATGTACATTTGGCGCTTTCTCTAAGATGCCATAATCAATAGAAATATTCTGACAAGAAGGGTAAATCTTGTTTATAAACTCGTTTTCTTCGGTGGTGTTATAATATGCCTTTCCACTTTCAAATTTAGATGAAACTTCAGGAAGTAAATTCTTAAAAGCATCTGTAATTGCCTGTAAATTCCAAAGAAATATGCCTGAATTCCAGAAAAATTCACCGCTCTCTACAAATACCTTCGCTAACGCTAAATTTGGTTTTTCTGTAAAGGTTTTTACTTTTCGTAAGTCACCTTTTCCTTCTTCAATTTGAATATATCCATATCCAGTTTCCGGCCTGTTTGGTTTAATTCCTAAGGTTAGCAAACTATTGTTTGCTTGAATAAAATCAAGTCCTGTTTTTATAGTTTGAATAAAATCAACTTCTTTTAATATTAAGTGATCAGATGGCGTAATAATAATATTTGCTTCACTTGTAATTGATTGTATTCTGTTTATGGCATAAGCAATACATGGGGCAGTATTTCTACGTAAAGGTTCAAGAAGAATTTGCTTCGAAGAAATTTCAGGTAATTGCTCTAATATTAAGTCTTTGTATAGTTGATTGGTGACAATAATGATATTTTCTGTCGGAACAATTTGCTGGAACCGACTAAAAGTCATTTGTAAAAGCGACTTTCCTGTACCGAAGAAATCAAGAAATTGTTTTGGTTTGTCGTTTCTGCTAAACGGCCAAAATCTACTTCCAATGCCGCCGGCCATGATTACACAATAGTTATTTTTCATAAAATGAGCTAGTTATAAATGGTTATTTCGTAATTTTTAAGCTTGCTAAAATACGCTCATTTTTTATTTATTGCAACAAATAGTATCTATTTCAAAAAAAATGAATAAGCGAATAGGTAAAAGTAAAAAAAATATTACTTTTGCACCACGATTTCAATGCCCAGATGGCGGAATTGGTAGACGCGCTGGTCTCAAACACCAGTGGATTTATTTCCATGCCGGTTCGATCCCGGCTCTGGGTACAAGTTAAATAAAACGCTTATGGTCGATAGATTGTAAGCGTTTTTGTTTAAGGTATATTTATCTTTTCAAGTATGTTTTTTAGGTTTATCAAATACTTGTTTTTTGCAAGGCATAAAAGGGGTTACGGTGTTCACTCTCCCTTTGCTTTCGATTTAATAACAAATGTTATCGAAGAAAGACATCCGTATTATGTTTTTCAAAAGATTGAAAGCCTGCGCAAGAAGTTAGTCAAAGATAGAAAAGAATTATTTGTTACTGATTTTGGAACAGGAGAGTCAGGTAAACGAAAAGTTGCACATATTGCTACAAAATCACTTAGTAAGAAAAGATATGCACAACTTTTATTTCGCTTAGTAAGGACTTTCAAACCAAATACTATTATTGAATTGGGCTCTTCTTTAGGTATAACTACGGCTTATTTGGCCTCTGTTGACTCAAAAGCAACCGTTTATTCATTTGAAGGATGCCCGCAAATTGCTCAAATTGCTCAACAAGTTTTATCCTCGTGCGCTCTTCAAAATGTCAATATAATAGTTGGAAATATTGATATTACATTGGCTAAGCATTTAGCGAATCTAGATTCGCTTGACTTTGTTCTTTTTGATGCAAATCACACTAAAGAGGCTACCTTGAGGTATTTCAATCTTTGTTTATCGAGAGTGCACGAGAAAACAGTATTTGTTTTTGATGATATACATTATTCTAGAGAAATGGAAGATGCTTGGACTGTAATTTTATCCCATTCTCAGGTAACCGTTACATTTGATTTGTTTACCTTAGGGATTGTTTTTTTTGACATGAAACTAACCAAACATAATTATCGTTTGTTGTTTTAAATAAAGCAGCTTGCTATAAAAGTGGTAGTAGATTTGTTTTTTGTAGTAATAGTAAAATGTGTTGTGAAACATTTTTTCTGCGAATATATAACCTTTAAGTTTTTAAAGAGCAATATTCTTATTGTATGTGCTCTTGGTTAAATATTGATTAAAACTCTTTCTATTAATAACTTATATTTTTTTTTTAAATATTTTTTTTATGTTCTTATTTTAATAAAATAAACAGCTATTTTTTTTCATGATTTGTGTGATTTTTTTGTAAACACTGAATTTACAAAGGCAGTAGAAGTTTTTTATATATAAAAATTGTTTGTAATATATTTTCTTTTATTTTTGCATGCAATTTAAGGGATGAAAACCTCAAGGAATTAAAAGATCAAAGACTTAATAATTATGTATTGGACGCTAGAGTTAGCTTCTAAATTAGAAGATGCCCCATGGCCGGCAACAAAGGATGAATTAGTAGATTATGCCATGCGATCATGTGCCCCTTTAGAGGTAATTGAAAATTTACAAGAGATTGAAGATGAGGGTGAAATATACGAAAGTATTGAGGATATATGGCCTGATTATCCGAGTAAAGAAGATTTTTTCTTTAATGAAGAAGAGTATTGATGTGTTTTTGATTGAAACTTATCCTATCGTGTATAGATAGTTTTGATTCAATAGCTGATAGTTTAATTTTTTAATTAATTTTGAAGCTTCTGAATTAAGGTTTATTGTTTAGCGTATTTTTCAAGTAAAAGCAATGGTAATATGAGATTTTTTTTTTTAGTACTTTGTTCCGTGCTTTTTTTTAATTTCTCTGTTAGAGGACAGAGTGATCCGCAAATAAGCCAGTATATGTTTGCTGCCGAAAGTTATAACCCTTCTGTTTTGGCGAATAATAAAGGAATTAATTTAATAGGCTTGCATAGACAACAATGGGTTGGTATTCCAAATGCCCCTCAAACTAATTTTTTTGCTGCAAATATGCCTTTTAAAGCTTTTTTTGATAAGAAACAAGGTGTTGGCATAGCTTTTGTTAATGACAAGTTTGGAATTTTTTCTAACCAAAGTGTGAATTTTCAATATGCTTTAAAATACCAAATAGGCGAAGCGTCGCTGAATGTTGGTGCAAATCTTGGCTTTATAAGTCAAACAATAAATGGCGACAGTGTTCGCTTAGTTGAAAGTGATTACCATGATATTAGTGGAGATATGGCAATTCCAAAGCAATCTGTTAATGATGTAGCAATGGATTATGGTCTTGGGGTAATGTATGTAAGCCCTCGTTATTATCTTGGTTTGTCTGTTTTGCACTTATTTCAACCTCAATTGGAAATGGATGATTACATTAATAGTTTTATTGGTAGAACAGCTTACTTTACAGCAGGATACACACTACCTTTAAAAAATGTCAGGTATGTAGTAAAACCATCCCTTTTGCTAAAAACAGATTTTATCTCTTTTCAATCGGACCTAAGTGCACGCATAGAAAAAGATGAAAAGTATTGGTTGGGGTTAAGTTGGAGGTTGCAAGATTGCATAGTTTTTTTTGGAGGGCTTAATCTTATAAACGGCTTAACTGTTGGTTTTGCTTACGATTTGCCAACTACAAGAATAATTGCTTATTCATTTGGCTCACTTGAGTTAGTTTTGCGTTACAATATAAATTTGGAGAAAAACAAATTGAATAAATATAAAAGTGTTAGAGTTTTATAAATTTGTGAATACATATATAATTAATTGATATGAAAAAGTTATTGATTTTTTCTACCTTACTTTTAGCTATAGTTAGCTGCGGAAGTAATCAAGGAAACGGAGAGTTGGTTGGTGTTTTCTCTCGTTCTTGGACTGATCCTTCTCCTTTCGGGATGGTGTTTGTTAATAGAGGGTCTTTTACCACAGGTAATAACGACCAAGATGCAAATTGGGCAATGAATTCACAGTCAAAAACTGTGTCTGTAGATGCATTTTGGATTGACGAAACTGAAGTCACTAATGGTGAGTATCGTCAATTTATAATTTATGTACGCGATTCAATTGCCAGAGAAAGACTTGCTAATCCGGCTATCGGAGGTGATGAGGCTTATAAAATAACACAAGACCGTAAAGGAAATGAAATCCCTCCTCATTTAAATTGGGACAAACCTATTCCTTGGGGTAGAGCTAACGAAGATCAAAAAAGAGCTTTAGATAGTATGTACTATGTGGGTGAAGATGCTATTGAATTAGTGCCTCAGTTAAATGGAACAGTGTTGAATTATAAATTTGATTTTGTGGATTACAAACAGGCAGCTATGAAAGTCAATAAGTTTAATTCATTGAAAAGTGGGTATGATAGAAGTACAGATGGATTAGGAGTAACTAGAGATAGTGCTGATGTTATGATTAAAAAAGATACTACTTATCGTGACGAAAATGGATTTATTGTTAATAGAACAATTTATCGTCCATTGAAAAAAAGAGCAGATTTTATCTCTACTAAGATATTAAATGTTTATCCGGACACATTATGCTGGATTAGAGACTTTACTTATGCTTACAATGAGCCTTACATGAAAATGTATTTGTCGCATCCCGGTTATGGAGAATATCCTGTTGTTGGTGTAACATGGGAACAAGCTGTGGCCTTCTGTCATTGGAGAACTCGTTTGTTTAATGGATATCAGGTGGCTACAAAAGGGCCTCTTGTTCAAGATTGGAGGCTTCCTTCCGAAGCTGAATGGGAATATGCTGCTCGTGGAGGTAGAGATTTGGCAATGTATCCTTGGGGAGGGAATTATATTAGAACAGCTAAAGGTTGTTTCTTAGCCAACTTTAAACCTTTAAGAGGGAATTATACTGATGATGGTTATATGATTACAGCTTTTGTTGCTGCATATCCTCCGAATGATTATGGTATTTATGATATGTCTGGAAATGTTTCTGAATGGACATCATCAGTTTATACTGAATCAACTTTGAGCTTTGTTCATGATATGAATCCTGAATATCAACAAAACGCAAAAACATCTGATCCGGATGTAAAAAGAAGAAAAGTTATCAAAGGTGGATCTTGGAAAGATATTGGTGCGTATCTTCAATGTGGTGCTAGAACTTATGAATATCAACAAGAAAGCAAATCGTATATCGGCTTTAGATGTATCAGAAGTTTTATTGAAGGACAAAGATAAGATTATAATAAATTCTATTAACCTTAAATTTTTAGTATTATGACTATAGGAGATTGGATGGATACCCCACAAGGGATGAGAGTAGTGGGTTATGCTTTTAGTTTTGGAGCAGCAATTGTAATCGTTGGTGCCTTATTTAAAATTCAACATTGGCCTGGAGCGTCAATGATGTTAACAGCAGGAATGGGTACTGAGGCAGTTTTATTTGCACTTACTGCTTTCGCAAATCCACACAAATCCCCTCATTGGGAAAAGGTGTTCCCTCAATTATCTGGAGAAGAACATGTCGAAATTGGTGAGAGTGGAACAGCTTTAAAAGGACTACAAAATATAGACAATGTTTCTTCAATGTCAAATGATGAAATGGATAAATTATCATTAGGTATTGCAAAGTTATCTGATACAGCTGCTAAGATATCAGATTTATCTGCTTTAGCTGGTGCAACAAGTTCTTTGGTGTCAAATATGACTGCTGCTTCTGATTCTGTTGCAGGGTTTACCAACACACAAGTGCAAATTAATGCTTCATCAGAAGCTTTAGTGGGTTCATATAAAACAATCGCAACTGAACTTGGTACTGCTCAAGAGTCAACAGCTAGTTTTATTCTAACCATGAAAGATGTAAATAAAAATCTTTCTGCAATTAATTCTATTTACGAAATCCAATTAAAGTCAGTAGGAGATCAAAGTGAATCTATTAAATCTGTAAATACTGGTTTATCTAAAATAAATGCTTCAGTTTCAGAATCTTTGAAAGATGTTGATTCGTTCAAAGATCAAGCGTCTAAAATGGCTCAACAAATTACAAGTTTGAATACAGTATACGGTAATATGCTTAATGCATTATCAATATAAAATAGTCCACTGATTATTAATTATTTTTTTTTATTAATATAATAATATTACTATAGTATATGGGTGGTGCAACGAATTGTCCGGAAACGCCGAGACAAAAAATGATAGGCATGATGTATTTGGTGTTAACAGCGATGTTGGCAATGAATGTATCTGCCGATATACTTGAAGGGTTTTCTATGGTTGAACAGAGTCTCCATATTAATACCAAAGGTTCAGTAAATAGAAATGTAAATTTATATTATCAGTTTGAAGATTTGAATGGACGAAATCCTGATAAGGTAGGTGATTGGTTAAATTCAGCAAAAGATATTAGGTTAGAGTCTGATAAGCTTTTTCAAGCTATTGAAGATCTTAAAATTGAAATTGTAGCCCATGCTGATGGAAAAGATAAGTTAGAAGCAGCAGGCGTTTATAAAAACAAGTCGCTTGATGGATATCATATCGAAGCTAAAAGTAACTTAGATGCTGCTGGTTGGATTTGTATTGAGGAAAGTGGACCCAAAAAAGGAATTGTTATTCGCAAAGCCATTGAGAAATACAGAGATTTGTTATTGTCTAAAGTAATATCTGATACAGCAAAAGTTAGTTTAATTACAAAAACTTTTTCAACAGATAAAGTTATTGGACACGGTAACGAATTGAGAGATTGGGAAGTAGCTCGTTTCTCTATGATGCCTGTTGCTGCTGTAACTACAATTCTCTCTAAAATTCAGGCAGATGTGCGTAGTATTGAAGGGGAGGTTGTTACTTATTTAAAAGGGATGGTTGATGCGGATGATTTTCGCGTAAATGCAATTGAAGCATTGCCTATACCTGAGTCTAAATATGTTATTCAAGGGGGGAAATATTCTGCACGTATTATATTAGCTGCAAGAGACTCCACTCAAAAACCTCAAGTATATGTAGGAGGAGATTATAAAAATGGGGTTGGTGGTACGATTGTTGAAGATGGATTGTATGAGAGACCGGCTAGTTCTATTGGTGAACAAAAATATGGAGGGTATATAAAAGTATTTAGACCCGATGGTTCTTCTTCTTTTTATGTGTTTGAGTCTGAATTTAATGTTGGGGCGCCATCTGCTACAATCTCAGCTGATCAAATGAATGTGTTTTATGCTGGTATTGATAATGAAGTTAGTGTTTCTGTTCCGGGTGTAGCATCTACTTCTGTAGTAGCTACAATGGTTGGTGGATCATTAATTAAAAAGCCTAATGGAGGTTATATAGCAAGACCGGCAAAGGTTGGTCAAGAATGCATTATTAATGTTGTAGCTAAAATTGATGGAAGAGATCAACGGATGGGTTCTAGAAATTTCCGGGTGAAGATGTTACCACCCCCTATTGCATTTCTTCCTTATAGAGATGATGCTGGGAATAGAATGAAATATAAAGGCAATGAAAAAATTGCTAAAAAGTTTCTACTAGATGTTACAACACTAGGTGCTGAATTAGATGATGCTGATATTGAAGCAGATTTTAAAGTGATAGGGTTTGAATTAAATGTGTCTAGTGCTATGGGGTCTCAAATATTATCATCGTCTGGTGCTAATTTTACAGAACAACAAATAGCTTATATTAGAACAACTTCAAAAGGAAAGAAGTTTTTTATTGGTGGTGTTAGAGCTATGGGGCCTGACAAAGTTGAGCGAAAATTACCTCCTATGGAAGTTATAGTAAACTAGAATAGAGAAAAATTTAAATAATTGAATTATGAAAGCGTACAATCGTTTATTTATCCTGCTGGTAACATTCTTTATTGGAATTGTTACCTTAAATGCGCAGAGTTCAACACAAAATGATTTTTTCAACGAGTTCGGAGAAATTCCTAGTAATTTGCCTACGGCATATGACTTAGAAGACTTAGAGCCAATTGAATTTCAAAATCCACGAGCTGATGATATTTATTGGCAAAAAGTGGTTTATAGAGTGATAGACCTAAGAGAAAAGATGAATTATCCATTGTATTATCCAGAAGAACCTGGTAATGGGCGTGAGTCTTTGTTTTCAGTTATTTTTAAATTGATTAAAGATAAAAAAGTTCCTGCATTCAATTTTGAATTTAACTATGAGAAATTCACTAAAGACAATTTAGTAGATTTTGAGGAGTTTCTAAATAAATTTGAAGTAATATATAAAACGCAAACTGATCCGGTTACAAAAGTAAAATCTTATGAAATTGAAGAAAGTGATATACCGAACAGAGAGGTTATTAAATATTTTTTGAAAGAAGTTTGGTTCTTTGATAAAAACTCATCTACTTTTAATGTTAAAATAGTTTCTATTGCTCCTGTTATTGTAACAGATAGGGGTGTTGGTATTCAAAATTTCCCATTGTTCTGGATTCCTTATGATGCTTTAAGGCCACATTTTGTTCAGAGAGAAGTAATGATTACAGATAAGAATAATGGAGCGCGTATGTCTTTTGATGATTTGTTTATGAAAAGACGATTTGCTAGTAATTTATATAAAGAATCGAATCTTCAAAACCGTATGATTCTTGATTACAATTCTACTCCAGAAGAAGTTAAAAGAGAACAAATGCGTATTAAAACAGATATCTTGAATCAAGAACAAGATTTGTGGGAATATTAATAGTTTTTTGAAATAATAAAAAAAGATTGTCAATTATTGGCAATCTTTTTTTTTTGCAAGAATTTGATTTATGTCCCACAAAAAAAAGGTTATCCAAGTGGATAACCTTTTTTTGTGGGCGTTAATGGATTCGAACCATTGACCCCCTGCTTGTAAGGCAGGTGCTCTGAACCAGCTGAGCTAAACGCCCCTGAAGTGTATGTTGTTTTAAAATATGTGGGCGTTAATGGATTCGAACCATTGACCCCCTGCTTGTAAGGCAGGTGCTCTGAACCAGCTGAGCTAAACGCCCATACACTTCTAATGCTAAGCGGTTGCAAAGATAGTTTTAGTTTTTGTATTTACAAATCCAAAATCAAAAAAAATTAATCATTATACCAACTAGCATACAATGAATAGTTGTGTGCGATTTTTTTGTTAATATTTTTTGATTGTTCCTCGCTGATTACTTTTATAAATTTTGCCGGAACGCCTCCCCACAATGAGTTTGGTTCAACAATAGTTCCACTAAGCACAACCGATCCTGCTGCAATTATAGCCCCTTCTCCAATAAGTGCATGATCTAATATTATAGCTCCCATACCTATTAACGCATAATTATTAATTGTAGCTCCATGAATTGTTACATTGTGTCCTATAGAAACAAAATTGCCAATTTTTATCGTTGATTTCTCGTATAAAGTATGTAGCACTGCACCATCTTGTATGTTTACATTGTTGCCTATTCGTATCGCATTTACATCTCCTCTAATCACGGTGTTGAACCAAATGCTTGAATCATTTCCAATAATAACATCTCCAATTATTGTTGCGTTTTCTGCTAAAAAACAATTTGAGCCAATTTGAGGGCTGAATCCTCGAACAGATTTTACTAAAGCCATGGTTTATTTATTAAGTTCAATTTCAAGTATCTTTTCAACAGATGGAATATCGATTTTTTTTGCAATGATTTTTTTGTCTATATCAAGTAAGTAGATGCCTGGGGTTGTTGATGTGTCAAAAAACTGCCAGTAGAATGATTGTCTATTAGGATCCCATGCATTTATCCAATCAAATAACTGATGCTTATCTAAGAAATCTTTCCATTCTTTTTTGTCAGTCATAATATACATAGCAATAATTTCTAAGCCTTTTGACTTGTATTTTTGGTAAACTTGATTGTATAGTTTAGGTGTAACTTCTTTGCAATGACCACAGGATGGTTCATAAAAATAGAGTAGAGTACATTTGCTTTTGATGTCATGGATATTAAAAGTATTTCCATCATATTTTTTTAGCGGTAAATTTGCCGCTGTCATTCCAATTAAGTTGTGCCGGACCTTTTTAACTTCAGTAGCAATATTTGCCATAATTGTTGAATCAGCCCAAGGAGCCTCTCCTGTAAAATAATACTTGTCGGCAAGTGCTACCATCAAGTTATCCATTCCCATCATTTTACTTGTTACTGAATATTGTATCATGTAATTAACCAGTAATTCATAAGAAGTAGGTTTGTTTTTATCATACTTATAGGGTATGTTTTTTTGTTTAGATTTTTCTATTAAATAGATTGCTGCCTCAGTAATACTGTCAGGATTAGGAATGATAATGTGTTGTAGATATTCTTGTAGTTT
The DNA here is from genome assembly GCA_945897785.1 of Paludibacter jiangxiensis. Lineage (GTDB taxonomy): Bacteria > Bacteroidota > Bacteroidia > Bacteroidales > Paludibacteraceae > JAFGVL01. Next base: position 53,713 of record CAMDGD010000001.1, on the reverse strand, counting down.
ACGGTTTAACATGTTTAATCGCCATGATCGAATGTCCGATAAGTCGATATTATCCCAATAATGGTATTTGGCATATTGGTATTTTGCCATTTGCAATTCTTCTTCAGCCAAGTTGCTATGTAAGAGTTCTTCTGGAAATTGAGGAATAATAAGGGCTTTTAGAAATAAGTCCATAAGTTCTCCTTTAAATCGTTCGGCTATACTTTTTTGGTAATCAATCACATCATCGTCGAGTTTTTTAATTTCTAACAAAATGGCTTTTTCTTTAATTGAATCGCCTTTTGCTTCATCTTGTTTTTTCTTTAAAGTACTTTGTTCTTCTTTTTTTTGCATCATATAAGTGCCAAAATCAATAAATGCTTCGGTTTGAATGTCTCCATGCATTTGCAGTGTTAGCTTATTAGTGTCAATTTTTGCTACTAGATCCTGTTTTTTTCCAACAAGAAAGTCATAGTGTCGTTGTGGGGATAAGTAAAGCATGTATAAACCTTCATCCAAGGTTTTGTTCCCAGTAAACACGCCTTCTCCTTTGTTGTTTAAAGCTAAGGTGTCTAATGCATATATTTTTCCATTATAATAACCGGCTAAAAAAATCGAGTCGTTTACTAATTGAGGTGCTTTAATGTGGATTTTGTACGCACTAAAGCCTAAAAATGTTGAATAGAGGAATAGTAGGCACAATAATAATAGCTTTTTCATACAAATAAAATCTAAAAATTACAGTTGTGTTTCTTTTATTAGTTGACACTTGCTTTTTAGCCAATCTTTTTCATTTGATTCTAAAAATGGAGATAATGTTGCTACTATTTTTTTATGATAGTTGTTAAGCCACAATAGCTCGTTTCTTGTCATTAATGAAAAATTAATAATTGATGTGTCAATAGGAAACAAAGTTAATACTTCGAAATGCAATACGCTATTGTTTGAAATATTTTCTTTTGATTTAACAAGTAGTAAATTCTCTGTTCGAATTCCGTAAGCATTATCAAAGTAAGCACCAGGTTCGTTAGAAACAATCATGCCTGCAGATAACGGCACTTTATTTTTATCGGGTCTAATGCTTTGTGGTCCTTCGTGAACTGATGAGAAATGACCAACACCATGACCTGTTCCATGGTTATAATTACAATGGTTTATTACGAGTTGTTTTCGTGCAACTTTATCTAATTGATATCCAAAAGTCCCTGTTTTAAAAGTTTTTCTTGACAAGGCAATATTTGCTTTTAATACCCAAGTAAAGTGATCTTTCTGCTTGTTGTTAACACTGCCTAAAGCAACTGTTCTCGTAATATCTGTTGTTCCGTTGTAATAATGTCCGCCGGTGTCAGTTAGCAATAATCCTTCAGCCTGAATTATTTTGTTGCTTTTTTTCGAGGCCTTGTAATGAACGATAGCTCCATGCTCTTTATATCCAACGATAGGAGCAAAGCTCTCGTTATAATATAAGCTTTGTTGTGATCGAAACTGGGCAATTTTCTTTGCAAAATCAATTTCAGTCACTTGTTTTTTATGCGTCAAGCAATTTTCAAGCCATAAGAAAGCCCTTGTTAAGGCTATGCCGTCTTTAATCATACAATCCTTGAAGCCCTGAATTTCTATTTGGTTTTTGATGCTTTTAAGTTCTTCTATCGGAGAATAATCAAAAATGATTGTGTTGTTGGAATGAATCTTTTCAAATACGCCATAATTCATTTTTGTTGGGTTCAATAAAATCGTTTTATTTTTAATTGAGGCTAAGTATGGAAGAAAATTCTCGTAGGCCTCTGCGAATATTCTGTTCTTCTGTAAATAGAATTTCACTTCCTTGGTAAGTTTGTTTTTTGATATAAAAAGAATTGCTTTTTCATTATCAATAAAAGCATAAGCAATTGTTAGTGGGTTATAATCAATGTCTTTACCTCGAATATTAAACAGCCAGGCAATGTCATTTAAAGAATTTAATAACAATGTGTCAGAATCTTTTTCCGACAGTGCTAGCCTTGTTCTCTTTAATTTGTCTGCGGTCGTTTCTCCAGAAAACTTAATGTGGTGAATAAAAACATCCTCTTGAGGAAGAGGTGGTCTTTTTTTCCAAACTTTTTCGGCAATATCAACACCGGATGTTATTTGAATGTTTTTCGATGTCAACTTTTTATATAGTAGATTATATTCGTGAATAGTAAACAGAAAATTATTTACAAGAATGGTATCTCCACGAGATAGTTGTTTTTTTAGCCAGATACTTATTGAGAGAATAATGTCATTCGTTATTACTAAGTCAATGGCGCTATGTTTTAGTTCTTCTTTAGCCTGAAGTTCATACCGACCGTCGGTAAATAAACAGGCATCTTTTGTTGTAATGATTAAAGTCCCTGCAGAGCCTGTAAATCCAGATAAATAGGTGCGTGTTTTCCAATAATTTGCAGTATATTCACTTATATGTGGATCGTTAGTAGGAATAACACAAGCAGTAGAGTTGTTTTCTCTTAAAACTTGCCTAGCTCGGTCAATTCTTTTCTGTATGTTCATTCTATCAGTTTTCAATAATATGCGCCACTTTAACCGTTCCATAACAATTCATTTCGAATGTATATAGGCACTCCATAAATACAGTATTTTTTATTTTTTTTGATTTTAACACTTCAATTACGCCTTGAAATGAAGATGAAACATCAATAGGTTTTTTAAAATGCATCGTTTGTTCTGTGATAAAGTTGTTTTTGTTTAATTGTTCCACAAATGTTTCTTTGTTTGAAAAGGTAGATTTGTCAAATAGATTAAGATGAGCAAAATATAGATACAATAATTGATTCAGACAGATTTGAAGTTCAACAGCAGAAAAATGTTCTACAGGCTTATTTTCACTGCAATAAAAATTGCTTGTAGTCTTAAAGGTGCCGTATCCTTTGTTTTTTATTATTTCAAAGGATTGAAGAAACTGTGTTTCTTTTTTGTACGGACTTAAAAAAAGAGTCAATAAGTTGTTTTTCATAAATGGATGTTTGCTTTTTACAAAAGTAAAAGAAATTTACGAAATCCTTTTTTCTTGATTGTCAGTAAGTAATTTATTTTTCGTTTTTTTTTGCAGTTCAAAAAGGATTGTCTATTTTTGCAAGCCATTTTAAGAATACAAGTTTAATATTTCACAATAAATAAAATCAATTATGATTATAGTACCGGTTAAAGAAGGTGAGAACATTGAAAAAGCACTTAAGAAATTCAAAAGAAAATTTGAAAAAACAGGAGTTGTAAAAGAATTAAGAAGGCGTCAATGTTTTGATAAACCATCTATTGTAAATAGAGAGCAGAAGTTGCATGCTATTTATGTTCAAAAGTTACAACACTCAGCTGAATAAGTAATATATTCTATTTGCGTAGCATTGTCTTTCTTTTTTTTGTATCTTAGTTGTGAAAATAGACGGTTGTTTTTATGATTGAGAAGTATATGCAATATTTACAGTATGAAAAGAATTATTCTTTACATACTGTTTTGTCTTATAAAAACGACTTGTTGCAATTTGAGTTGTTTGTAAAAAAGGAATTCCAAATAAATGCGCTTAACGCTGTTGCCTCGGAACACATCCGTCAATGGATAATATTTTTAATGGAAGAAGGAGTAAGTCCTCGCTCTGTTACTAGAAAATTGTCTTCGTTAAAATCGTTTTATAAATTTCTTATTCACGAGAACATAGTTCAACGAAATCCTGCGCGAAATATTATTTCACCCAAAGCAGCTAAGCCTCTTCCTGTTTTTTTTAAAGAAAAAGAAGTGGCTTTTGTAATTAACGAAGTAATTGTTGGGGATGCTTTTGAGTCTTATAGAGATAGACTTATAATAACGCTTTTTTATGAGACAGGCATTCGTGTTTCGGAACTTGTAACTATTAAAGACACTGATTTTGATTTTTTTACAGCATCTTTAAGGGTCATAGGTAAGAGGAATAAGGAAAGAAGAATACCATTGGGAAAAGACTTATTGCTTTTGGTGCAAGATTACTTGAAATTAAAATCACAGCAAGAAAATGTTGGTAGTCTTTCGTTTTTTGTTAGAAGAAACGGTTGTAGTATGTACTCAAAATTAGTTTATAATGTGGTTAACAAGTATATGTCGCAAGGAAGTACACTTACAAAAAGGAGTCCACATGTATTGCGACATACTTTTGCTTCTACATTACTAAATAATGGTGCAGAATTAAATGCCGTAAAAGAGTTGTTGGGCCATAGCAATCTTTCAGCAACAGAAATATATACACACACTACTTTTGAGCAATTACAAAAAATTTATAAACAAGCTCATCCAAGAGCATAAAATAAATAGGAGATTAAATTATGAATGTAAAAATCCATGCAGTTCGTTTTGATATTTCAAATCAGTTGGAAGCATATGCGAATAAGAAAGTGCAAAAGTTGAAAAAATTGACAGATGAAATCATTCATGTTGATTTATATTTCAAGTTAATCAAACCTGAAACTTCATTGAATAAGGAAGTCGAGATTAAACTATCTATACCAAATGCAGAATTTTTTGCTTCTAAGGTTTATGATAGCTTTGAAGAGTCTTTAGATACAGCTATTGATGCTATTGAAAAGCAGTTGATTAAATTTAAAGAAAAAGCACGACAATAATAAAAAATTAGAGAATAATTTTTTGTAATTAAAAATAATTGCTCTACATTTGCAAGCCGTTTTAGCAGGTTCTGTTAAAACGGCTTTTAATTCTATATTCAAACGCTTTGTTAATGCCTCTTTAGCTCAGTTGGCCAGAGCACGTGATTTGTAATCTCGGGGTCGTTGGTTCGAATCCGACAAGAGGCTCATTATTTTTTACGGGTAGTTACCAGAGTGGCCAAATGGGGCAGACTGTAACTCTGCTGGCGTAAGCCTACGGTGGTTCGAATCCACCACTGCCCACTTTAATTGCCAATTGATTTATTGGAGATTAATTTTGCGGGAATAGCTCAGTTGATAGAGCATCAGCCTTCCAAGCTGAGGGTCGCGGGTTTGAGCCCCGTTTCCCGCTCAGATTGCTGTTGTAGCTCAGGGGTAGAGCACTTCCTTGGTAAGGAAGAGGTCACGGGTTCAATTCCCGTCAACAGCTCAGTTTAGAAAAAAAAGTTTTTAGAAAACAATATAAATCACTAATTAATAATTTTGAGTTATGGCAAAAGAACATTTTGACAGATCCAAACCGCATGTAAACATTGGTACAATTGGCCACGTTGACCACGGTAAAACAACATTAACTGCTGCTATCACAACCGTGTTGGCAAAAAAAGGTCTTTCTGAATTGCGTTCATTCGATTCTATCGATAACGCTCCAGAAGAAAAAGAAAGAGGTATTACTATTAATACAGCTCATGTTGAGTATTCAACTGCTTTACGTCACTATGCGCATGTTGACTGTCCGGGTCACGCGGATTATGTGAAAAACATGGTAACAGGTGCTGCTCAAATGGATGGTGCTATCATTGTAGTTGCTGCAACAGATGGTCCTATGCCCCAAACTCGTGAACATATCTTATTGGCTCGCCAAGTAAATGTGCCTAAAATCGTTGTATTCATGAATAAGTGCGACATGGTTGACGATGAGGAAATGTTAGAGTTAGTAGAAATGGAAATGCGTGAATTGCTTTCATTCTATGAATTTGATGGCGATAATACTCCAATTATTCGCGGTTCTGCACTCGGTGCATTGAACGGTGTTGCTGAATGGGAGGAAAAAGTAATGGAATTAATGGAAGCTGTAGATACTTGGATTCCAATTCCACCTCGTGAAGTAGATAAACCTTTTTTGATGCCTGTTGAAGATGTCTTTTCTATTACAGGCCGTGGTACAGTTGCTACAGGGCGTATTGAAACAGGTATAATTAAAACAGGAGAAGAGGTTCAAATTATCGGTCTTGGTTCAGAAGCAAAAAAATCAGTTGTTACAGGTGTGGAAATGTTCCGCAAAATTTTGGATGAAGGTCAAGCTGGGGATAATGTTGGATTATTGCTTCGGGGTATTGATAAAGAAGAAATTAAAAGGGGTATGGTTATTACACACCCTGGAAAAGTGACTCCTCATACAAAAGTAAAAGCTGAAGTATATATCCTGAAAAAAGAAGAAGGTGGTCGTCATACTCCATTCCATAATAAATACCGTCCACAGTTTTATATCCGTACTTTGGATGTAACTGGAGAAATTACTCTTCCAGCAGGAACTGAAATGGTAATGCCTGGTGATAACTTAACAATTTCAATTGAATTAATCTACCCAGTAGCATGTAGTGTTGGTTTACGTTTTGCAATTCGCGAAGGGGGCCGTACAGTAGGTGCAGGACAGATTACTGAAATTGATGATTAATAAAGTAATTTAATTATTATCGGTAAATAATTTTGCCGATAATATACACGGGTCTAGCTCAGTTGGTAGAGCACTGGTCTCCAAAACCAGGTGTCGGGAGTTCGAGCCTCTCGACCCGTGCAAATTCAATTTAAAGGAATGAAAATTATTAACTATATCAAAGAGTCTTATTCGGAACTTGCACATAAGGTTTCTTGGCCTACACTTCAAGAACTCTCCAATAGTGCTGTTGTCGTATTAGTAGCTTCCCTAATAATAGCAATGGTTGTATGGCTTATGGATTTAGGTTTTGAAAATCTCATGACTTTTATTTACAAGATACTCTAAATCGGAGGTAATAAAAATGTCGGAAACAGGAAAGAAATGGTATGTTTTGCGTGCCATTAGTGGAAAAGAGAACAAGGTAAAGGAATATCTTGATGCAGAAATTAAAAATACCGATCTAGGACAATATGTCGGTCAAATTTTAATTCCTACAGAAAAGGTATACCAAATCCGTAACGGCAAAAAAATCACCAAAGAGCGCAGTTATTTGCCAGGGTATGTATTAATTGAAGTTGATTTAGTTGGTGAAATTCCACATCGCTTAAAAAATACACCGAATGTAATCGGTTTTTTAGGTGGTAATATGAATAAACCAACACCGCTTCGTCAATCTGAAGTTAATAGAATTTTAGGTTCTGTTGATGAGCTTCAGGAAACAGGAGAGGAAATCAATATTCCGTATTACGAAGGTGAATCTGTTAAAGTGGTTTTTGGCCCTTTTAGTGGATTTAGTGGAATAATACAAGAAGTGAATAATGAGAAAAAGAAACTCAAGGTAGAAGTTAAAATATTTGGGCGAAAAACACCGCTCGAATTAGGTTTCACGCAAGTAGAAAAGGAATAACTGGTGATTTTCATGTTACGCGCTAGTTGTTTTTTTAAACCAATTTAAAACAAAAATCATTATGGCAAAAGAAATTGCTGGACTTATCAAATTACAGATTAAAGGAGGTGCAGCAAATCCATCTCCTCCTGTTGGACCTGCTTTGGGGTCTAAGGGGATTAATATCATGGAGTTTTGCAAGCAATTTAATGCTAGAACTCAAGACAAACCAGGGAAGATCTTGCCGGTTGTTATTACTTATTATGCTGATAAATCGTTTGATTTTGTAGTTAAAACTCCTCCGGTAGCTATTCAGTTATTGGAAGTAGCAAAATTAAAAGGAGGTAGTGCCGAGCCAAATCGTAAAAAGATAGCTGCTATTACTTGGGATCAAGTAAAGGCTATTGCAGAAGATAAAATAGTTGATTTAAACTGTTTTTCGTTAGAATCTGCTATGAAAATGGTTGCAGGTACAGCCAGAAGTATGGGTATAACCGTTAAGGGGGCTTTCCCAAATAATAATTAAATAAACTTCAATTACTATGAGTAAACTTACAAAAAATCAAAAGTTAGCTTCTGAAAAAATTGAAGGAGGAAAATTCTATTCTTTAAAAGAAGCAGCAGCTTTAGTGAAAGATATTACTAGTACTAAATTCGATGCTTCAGTTGATGTGGATGTCCGTTTAGGCGTTGATCCTCGTAAAGCTAACCAAATGATTCGTGGCGTGGTATCTCTGCCTCACGGTACCGGTAAGCAGATAAGAGTATTGGCCTTATGTACATCTGATTTAGAAGCAGAGGCTAAAGCAGCGGGAGCTGATTATGTTGGTCTGGAAGAATACATCGATAAGATTAAAGGAGGCTGGACTGATATAGATGTAATTATAACAATGCCTTCTATTATGGGGAAAATTGGGGCTTTAGGAAAAGTGCTAGGACCAAGAGGTTTGATGCCGAATCCGAAGAGTGGTACGGTTACAAACGAGATAGGTAAAGCTGTAACTGAAGTTAAACAAGGGAAAATTGATTTTAAAGTAGATAAATTTGGAATTGTCCATACCTCTGTGGGTAAAGCATCTTTCTCGGTTGATCAGATTACTGACAATGCAAAAGAATTTATTACAACATTGATCAAAATGAAACCTTCTTCAGCTAAAGGTACCTATGTAAAAAGCATTTATCTTTCAAGTACAATGAGTCCGGGTATTAAAATTGACCCTAAATCGGTAGAAGAAATTTAATAAAAGAACTTATGAAAAAAGAAGATAAAAGCGTTGTTATAGAACAAATTAGAACTACGATTGGTGAATATAGTCATTTCTATCTTGCTGATATTGAAGGATTAAATTCTACGCAGTCAAGTAACTTGAGAAGACTATGTAATAAGCAAGATGTAAAATTGGTTGTTGTAAAAAACACCTTATTGCGCAAAGCATTAGAAAGCTCAGAAACAGATTATTCAGAACTTTTTGAGGCATTGGTTGGGAATACTTCTATTATGTTATCTAATAGTGGTAATGCTCCTGCAAAGTTGATTAAAGAGTTTAGTAAAGCAAATGCAAAACCTGTTTTAAAAGCAGCCTATGTTGAAGAAAGTTTCTATATAGGTGCTAATCAGCTTGAAGCTTTAGTTAGTATCAAAAGTAAAAATGAACTTATTGGTGAACTTATTGGATTACTTCAATCTCCAGCCAAAAATGTTATATCCGCACTCCAATCTGGAGGAACAACTATCCATGGCGTGTTAAAAACACTTGCCGAAAGATAATTAAATAATTAGTATAAACTTAATTTAAAATATAAGTAAAAATGGCAGATTTGAAATCTTTTGCAGAACAATTAGTTAACTTAACAGTTAAAGAAGTAAATGAGTTATCTCAAATTTTAAAAGACGAGTATGGTATAGAACCTGCTGCTGCAGCTGTTGCTGTTGCAGGTCCTGCAATTGCAGGAGATGGTGCAGATGCAGTAGAAGAAAAAACATCTTTTGATGTTATTTTGAAATCAGCAGGTGCAAACAAATTGGCTATCGTTAAGTTAGTTAAAGAATTAACCGGTCTTGGCTTAAAAGAAGCTAAAGACTTAGTAGATGCAGCTCCTTCTGCATTAAAAGAAGGTATAGCTAAAGATGAAGCAGATGCTTTGAAAAAGCAATTAGAAGAAGGCGGGGCTGAAGTAGAACTTAAGTAAAAGAGCTCATTATTAAAGAGTTATGGTTTGGAATCCCGTTTATACGGGACTCTAAACCTTTTTATGTATATAAAATAATTAAGTTCACTTAATATCTTTGACACATGTCTTCAACTACTGAAAATCAAAGGATTAATTTTGCCTCTATAAAGAATCAACTAGAGTATCCCGATTTTTTAGAGGTTCAACTAAAATCTTTCAAGGATTTTTTTCAACTTGACACTCCTGCTGAAAGGAGAAAAAATGAAGGATTATATAAAGTATTTGCGGAAAACTTTCCTATTGCAGATACCCGTAATAATTTCATATTAGAGTTTCTCGATTATTATGTTGATCCTCCTCGTTATAGTATCGCGGAGTGTATTGAAAGAGGCTTGACTTATAGTGTGCCTTTAAAAGCCAAGCTTAAACTATATTGTACTGATCCTGAACATGAGGATTTTGACACTGTTATTCAAGATGTGTACTTAGGTCCTATTCCTTATATGACTGTTAAAGGAACTTTTGTTGTTAATGGTGCCGAGCGAGTAGTTGTTTCTCAACTTCACCGTTCACCTGGAGTTTTTTTTGGTCAGAGTATGCACGCAAATGGCACGAAACTTTATTCGGCACGAATTATTCCTTTTAAAGGATCGTGGATAGAGTTTGCTACAGACATTAATAATGTTATGTACGCTTATATTGACAGGAAGAAAAAGCTTCCGGTTACAACATTGTTACGTGCAATCGGGTTTGAAAGTGATAAAGATATTCTGGAAATTTTTGGACTCGCTGAAGAATTTAAAGTGAACAAAACGAGTCTGAAGAAGTTAGTTGGAAGAAAATTAGCTGCTCGTGTTTTAAAAACATGGGTCGAAGACTTTGTAGATGAAGATACCGGAGAGGTAACAACTATCGAACGTAACGAGGTTATTATCGATCGCGAAACTATCATTGACAATAGTCATATTGATGATATATTGGATTCTAATGTGCAAACAATTTTGTTGCATAAAGAAGACCAAAACTTAAATGATTTTGCTATCATTTATAATACCTTACAAAAGGATCCAAGTAACTCTGAAAAAGAGGCTGTACTTTATATATATCGTCAGCTCAGAAATGCTGAGCCTGCTGATGATACTACTGCTCGTGAGGTTATTAACGGTCTATTCTTTTCCGAAAAAAGATATGATTTAGGCGATGTTGGTAGATATCGAATCAATAAAAAATTAAACCTAACAACCGATGGGGATGTTAGGGTATTGACAAAAGAGGATATCATCGAAATTATACGTTACCTTATTCAGCTTATAAATTCAAAAGCTGATGTAGATGATATTGACCACTTAAGTAATCGTAGAGTTAGAACTGTTGGTGAACAATTACACAATCAATTTGGGGTGGGGTTGGCTCGTATGGCCAGAACTATTCGTGAACGAATGAATGTTCGTGATAATGAGGTGTTTACTCCAATTGATTTGATTAATGCAAAAACGATATCTTCGGTAATCAACTCTTTCTTTGGAACAAATGCGTTGTCTCAGTTTATGGATCAAACAAATCCTTTAGCTGAGATTACACATAAGCGTCGTATGTCTGCACTTGGGCCAGGTGGTCTTTCGAGAGAGAGAGCCGGATTTGAGGTTCGCGATGTACACTTTACACACTATGGTCGTTTGTGTCCAATTGAGACTCCTGAGGGGCCAAATATTGGGTTAATATCATCTCTTTGTGTGTATGCGAAAATTAACGAATTAGGGTTTATAGAAACTCCGTATAGAAAAGTAGAAAATAGTGTAGTTAGTTTATCTGAAGATGGCATTATTTATTTAACAGCAGAAGAAGAAGAAAAGAAAATCATTGCTCAAGGAAATGCTCCGTTAACTGATAAAGGAACCTTTATACGAACTAAGGTGAAATCTCGTTTGGATGCAGATTTCCCTGTGGTAGATCCGCAAGATGTAAATTTGATGGATGTTTCTCCAACACAAATTGCTTCTATTGCAGCATCATTAATTCCGTTTTTGGAACATGATGATGCTAACCGTGCTTTAATGGGATCAAATATGATGCGTCAGGCAGTGCCTTTGTTGCGTTGTGATTCACCTATTGTAGGTACGGGTATTGAAAAACAGCTAATTGAAGACTCTAGAACACAAATTACAGCAGAAAAATTTGGTGTGATTGAATTTGTAGATTCAACTTGTATTAAAATAAGATATGAGCGTTCAGAAGAAGAAGAGTTTGTGAGTTTTGATAGTGATATCGTTACTTATAACATTCCAAAATTTCAAAAAACGAATCAGAGTACAACAGTCGATTTACGCCCAATTATCAAACGAGGTGATAAAGTAGTGCCAGGTCAAATATTAACTGAAGGATATGCTAGTCAAAAAGGCGAATTAGCCCTCGGTAAAAATTTATTGGTTGCATTTATGCCTTGGAAAGGGTATAATTTTGAAGATGCTATTGTTATCAACGAACGATTGGTTAAAGAAGATGTGTTTACTTCAATACATGTTGATGAATATTCGCTTGAAGTAAGAGAAACAAAAAGAGGTATGGAAGAGCTTACTTCTGATATTCCTAATGTTAGTGAAGAGGCAACCAAAGACCTAGATGAAAATGGAATTATTCGAATAGGAGCCCAAATTCAGCCGGGAGATATCCTTATTGGTAAAATTACGCCTAAAGGAGAATCTGATCCATCACCTGAAGAAAAATTATTGAGGGCGATTTTTGGCGATAAAGCAGGCGATGTGAAAGATGCTTCTTTAAAAGCAAGTCCTTCTTTATCTGGAACAGTAATAGATAAACGCTTATTTTCAAAATCGATAAAAAACAGAAAATCGAAATTGTTAGATAAAGCAGTACTTCCAAAATTAGATGAAGAATTTGAGGCTCAAATTGCTGCATTGAAATCTGTCCTAATTGAGAAACTGATGGTATTAACTAGTGGTAAAACTTCTCAAGGTGTGAAAGATTATATTGGTAATGAAATTATTCCTAAGGGAAGTAAGTTTACCCAAAAAGCCTTAAATGATATCGATTATACTACCGTTCATGTAACAAAATGGACTACTGATGCCCATAAAAATGACATGATACGCGATGTTATCGTTAATTTCTTGAAAAGATATAAAGAACTTGATGCGCAATTGAAGCGAAAAAAATACAACATTACTATTGGAGACGAATTGCCTGCAGGCACGGTGCAATTAGCAAAAGTATATATTGCTAAGAAACGCAAAATTCGTGTTGGAGATAAAATGGCGGGTAGGCATGGTAATAAGGGTATTGTTTCTCGTATTGTTCGTCAAGAAGATATGCCTTTCTTAGAAGATGGGACTCCTGTAGATATTGTTTTGAATCCATTGGGTGTACCTTCTCGTATGAACCTTGGACAAATATTTGAGACTGTTCTTGGTTGGGCAGGGAAAAATTTGGGTGTTAAATTTTCAACTCCAATTTTTGATGGAGCAAGTCTTGATGACTTAAATGAATGGACAGCTAAAGCCGGTGTTCCTACTTATGGTAAAACATATTTATACGATGGTGGTACAGGTCAGTGTTTTGACCAAACAGCTACTGTAGGAGTAATCTATATGTTGAAGTTAGGACACATGGTTGAAGATAAAATGCATGCTCGTTCTATCGGACCATATTCTCTTATTACACAACAACCTCTTGGTGGTAAAGCTCAATTTGGTGGTCAGCGTTTTGGAGAGATGGAGGTTTGGGCATTAGAAGCCTTTGGTGCAGCACATATTTTGCAAGAGATTCTTACGATTAAATCAGATGATGTGATGGGTCGTGCTCGTGCATATGAAGCTATTGTTAAAGGAGAACCAATGCCGACTCCGGGAATTCCTGAGTCACTTAATGTGTTATTACATGAATTAAGGGGATTGGGATTAAGTATTAATTTGGAATAATAAACCGCATAGGGTATAAAGTGGTAATATCCACTTTATACTCGAAGCTTTAAGCTTTCTATATTTATGGCTTTCAGAAAAGAAAATAAAGTAAAAAGTACATTTGGTAAAATATCTATTGGTTTAGCTTCTCCGGAAGAGATATTGGATTTGTCGAGTGGAGAGGTTTTAAAACCTGAGACAATTAACTACCGTACTTATAAACCGGAACGAGATGGTTTATTTTGCGAAAGAATTTTTGGTCCCGTTAAGGATTATGAATGTCATTGCGGAAAATATAAGCGAATCAGATATAAGGGGATTGTTTGTGATAGATGTGGCGTAGAAGTTACTGAGAAAAAAGTGCGTCGCGAACGAATGGGACATATTCAACTAGTAGTACCTGTTGCGCATATATGGTATTTTCGTTCATTGCCAAATAAAATTGGCTATTTACTTGGCATGCCAAGTAAAAAATTAGATACCATTATATATTATGAGAAATATGTAATAATTCAGGCTGGAATACTTAGTGCTCAAGAGGGTATTGCTCAAGGAGAACTCCTTTCAGAAGAAGAATACCTTGATATTATTGAGGCATTACCTCGCGAAAATCAATTGTTAGAGGATAGTGACCCCAATAAATTTATTGCAAAAATGGGTGCAGATGCTATCCATGATATGTTGGCTCGTATCGATTTAGACACTCTTTCGTATGATTTGCGACATAAAGCAGATACAGATACTTCGCAACAGAGAAAAAATGAAGCATTAAAACGATTACAAGTTGTAGAATCTTTTCGTGCATCTAGAAATCGTAATAGACCTGAATGGATGATTATTAAGATAGTTCCGGTTATTCCACCAGAATTGCGTCCGTTGGTTCCTTTAGATGGAGGTCGTTTTGCTACTTCAGATTTGAATGATTTATACCGTAGGGTTATTATTCGTAATAATCGTTTAAAACGATTAATCGAGATTAAAGCACCTGAAGTAATCTTGCGTAACGAAAAACGGATGTTACAAGAGTCTGTTGACTCGTTGTTTGACAATTCACGTAAATCAAGTGCTGTTAAGACTGACGCTAATCGTCCCTTGAAATCGCTTTCTGATTCATTAAAAGGAAAACAAGGTCGATTCCGTCAAAATTTATTAGGAAAACGTGTTGATTATTCTGCTCGTTCGGTTATTGTAGTCGGACCAGAATTGAAGATGCACGAATGTGGAATTCCAAAAGATATGGCAGCGGAATTGTATAAACCTTTTGTAATTCGCAAATTGATTGAAAGAGGAATTGTAAAAACAGTAAAATCTGCCAAGAAAATTATTGATCGTAAAGATCCGGTTGTTTGGGATATTTTAGAGCATGTAATCAAAGCTCATCCTGTATTATTAAACCGTGCGCCAACGCTACACCGTTTAGGGATACAATCTTTCCAACCACGAATGATTGAAGGCAAAGCAATTCAATTACATCCATTGGCCTGTACTGCTTTTAACGCCGACTTTGATGGTGACCAAATGGCAGTACACCTGCCGCTTGGTAATGAGGCAATATTAGAAGCTCAAATGTTGATGTTGGCTTCTCATAATATTTTAAATCCTGCCAATGGAGCTCCAATTACAGTTCCTTCGCAAGATATGGTGTTGGGTTTATACTATATTACTAAAGAACGAGCTGGAGTAAAAGGCGAAGGTCTGAAATTTTATGGATCAGAAGAGGCTGAGATTGCTTATAATGAAGGGAAAGTTGCTTTGCATGCTAAAATTACCATTTTAGCCAAAGATTTAAATGAAAACGGAGAACTTGTAGATAAGATGATTGAAACTACTGTTGGTCGAGTTTTATTTAATAAGTGTGTACCACTAGCAGTTGGGTATATAAACGAATTGTTATCCAAAAGATCTTTACGCGACATTATAGGTAATATTATAAAAGAATGTGGTGTGGCTCGTACTGCACAATTTCTTGATGATATAAAAGATTTAGGTTTCCAAATGGCCTTTAAAGGTGGACTTTCGTTTAATCTTGGAGATGTAATTATTCCGGAAGAGAAAGAAATGTTAATTAAGGAAGGTTATGCTGAAGTTGAAGAGATTTTGAATAACTATAATATGGGATTCATTACCTTTAACGAACGGTATAATCAGATTATTGATACTTGGACACATATCAACGCAAAATTATCGAATATTTTGATGAATCAGCTTTCATCAGATAAACAAGGATTTAATCCGGTGTACATGATGTTAGATTCAGGTGCTCGTGGATCTAAAGAACAAATTCGTCAGTTGTCCGGTATGCGTGGATTGATGGCTAAACCACAAAAATCAGGAGCTGAAGGTGGTCAAATTATCGAGAATCCTATTTTGGCAAACTTTAAAGAGGGTCTTTCTGTGTTAGAGTATTTTATTTCGACCCACGGTGCACGTAAAGGATTAGCAGATACTGCTTTGAAAACAGCCGATGCCGGTTATCTAACTCGTCGTTTAGTTGATGTGTCGCAAGATGTTATCATTAATGAAGAAGATTGTGGCACTTTACGTGGATTAATTGCTACAGAATTAAAAAATAACGAAGATGTTGTTGCTTCTTTATATGAAAGAATACTTGGTCGTGTATCAGTTCATGATATTCAACATCCTCAAACTGGAAAATTGATAGTTTCTTCCGGTGAAGAAATTAAAGAAGAAGCTGCGAAGCAAATTCAAGATTCTCCTATCGAGAGGGTTGAGATTCGTTCTGTATTGACTTGTGAATCAAAACAAGGCGTATGTGCTAAATGTTATGGAAGAAATTTAGCAAACGGCAGAATGGTGCAACGAGGAGAAACTGTTGGAGTTATTGCTGCTCAATCTATTGGTGAACCAGGAACACAGTTAACGCTTCGTACTTTCCATGTTGGGGGGGTAGCTTCGAATGTAGGTGCAGAATCAGGTATCACTTCTCGATACGATGGTATTGTAGATATTGAAGAGTTGCGTACAGTTGAAGTAAAAGACGATGCAGCTAAAACTTCATATCAAGTAGTTGTTGGTCGTTTAGCGGAAATGCGTATAGTTGATCCTCATACTCAAATTATTCTTACTACACAGAGTGTACCGTATGGATCTAAGTTATTTGTTAAAAATAAAGAACTTGTTTCTAAAGGAACGCTAATTTGTGAGTGGGATCCTTTTAACGCGGTAATTGTTGCAGAGAATTCTGGTAAAATTAAGTTTGAAGATGTAATTGAAAATATTACTTTTAAAACAGAGTCGGATGAAGCAACTGGTTTGCGTGAGAAGGTAATTATTGAATCGAAAGATAAAAATAAAATTCCATCAGCGCATATTGTTGATACTAAAGGGAATATAATAAAAACATATAGTTTGCCTGTAGGAGCTCACCTTGTTTTAGAAGAGGGAGATAAAATTGTTACTGGGCAATTGTTGGTGAAAATTCCTCGTGCAGTTGGAAAAGCTGGTGATATTACCGGAGGTCTTCCGCGAGTAACAGAGTTATTTGAAGCTAGAAATCCTTCAAATCCAGCAGTTGTTGCAGAGATTGATGGTGAAGTTAATTTTGGTAAAATTAAAAGGGGAAATCGTGAAATTTCTGTAACCTCAAAAACAGGTGAACTTAAAAAGTATTTAGTGCCACTCTCGCGTCAGATTCTTGTGCAAGAGAATGATTATGTTCGTGCAGGAACTCCATTGTCTGACGGAGCCATAACACCAGCTGATATTCTTGCAATTAAAGGTCCTACTGCCGTTCAAGAATACATTGTTAACGAAGTGCAGGATGTATATCGTTTGCAAGGGGTGAAAATTAACGATAAGCACTTTGAAGTAATTGTGCGTCAAATGATGCGTAAAGTCGAAATTTATGAACCAGGAGACACTCGTTTTCTTGAAAAGCAATATACAGATAAGCATGAGTTTAGAGAAGAAAACGATAGAATTTGGGGCAAAAAAGTAGTTTTAGATGCTGGGGACTCTCAAACTTTTGTTCCAGGACAAATTGTTACTGCAAGAAAGCTTCGTGACGAAAACAGTATGTTGAAACGGAAGGATTTGCGTTTGGTTGAAGTCCGTGATGCTATTCCTGCTACTTCGAATCAAATATTACAGGGGATTACACGAGCAGCGCTTCAAACCAATAGCTTTATGTCGGCTGCATCATTCCAAGAAACAACTAAAGTATTGAACGAAGCAGCTATTAACGGAAAAACTGATAGATTAGAAGGTTTGAAAGAGAATGTTATTTGTGGTCATTTGATACCTGCAGGAACTGGTCAGCGTGATTTTGATAAGATTGTTGTCGGCTCATTAGAAGAATACGAGAAGATGATTGATGCCAAGAAAAATGTGTTGGATGTTGAAGAACCAGTTGTGGGAGGAATGAAAGAATAAGGTTTATCCTAAGTAATAATTAAAAAAAACCGAAGAAATTTTTCTTCGGTTTTTTTTTTAGTTTTATGTATAAAAACGTGTTGAAAAACATGGATATTAGTTAATAAATGTTTAAGGAATTTGCCAACAAATTTCTAAATTGCGAAAATCGTATTAAAAAATTATTACGTAGACACAAACCATTTAATCTTAATATATTATGAAAATATATCAAACTAACGAGATTAAAAATATATCTCTTTTGGGGAGTTCTGGTTCAGGAAAGTCAACAATAATAGAGTCGATTGTTTTTGAGGGAGGTATTACAAAGCGTAGAGGTACCATTGATGGAAAGAATACTGTTTCAGATTTCTTTCCGGTAGAGCATGAGTACGGATATTCTGTTTTTTCAACCATTGTACATGTAGAATCTTGTAAAAAAAAATTAAATATAATTGATTGTCCAGGAGCTGATGATTTTGTAGGAAGCATAATTTCTTCTTTGCAAGTAACAGATATGGCTGCAATATGTGTAAATGCCCAGTACGGAGTAGAGGTTGGTACACAAAATCAGTTTAAAAATGCCGAAAAATTTAAAAAGCCGGCTATGTTTATAATTAATAAGTTAGATCAGGAAAAAGCAAATTACGCTATGATTATTGATCAACTTAAAGAAAGATTTGGCAAAAAAATTATACCAGTTCAATACCCTATTGAAGTTGGACCTTCATTTAATGCTGTTGTTGATGTGTTAACCATGAAGCTTTATACTTGGAATACAGAGAAAAGTGCTCCTGAAGTTACAGCAATACCTGAGGCAGAAATTGAAAATGCGAAGGCATTACATGGAGCATTGATAGAAGCAGCAGCAGAAAATGACGAAAGTTTGATGGAAAAGTTTTTTGAGGCTGGAACCTTGAGTGAAGATGAAATGCGCGCAGGTATTCGTAAAGGCTTGGCAAACCGAGATATTTTTCCGGTAGTGTGTATTGCAGCATTAAAGCATATAGGAATTAGTCGTTTACTAGAGTTTCTCGGAAATGTAGTTCCATTTGTTACAGAAATGCCAAAAGCAAGAACAGTTGATGATAAGGAAGTTTGTGTTGATATTAATGGTTTGCCTAGTGTTTTTGTTTTTAAAACCAATGTGGAGCCGCATATTGGTGAGGTTTCTTATTTTAAGGTCATGTCAGGTAGAATTAAAGAAGGAGATGATGTACAAAATGCAAACAGAGGTAGTAAAGAACGGATTAGTCAGTTGTTTGTTGTAGCCGGACAAACCCGTATAAAAGTAAGTGAGTTGGTTGCAGGTGATATTGGTGCAACCGTAAAATTAAAGGATGTGCGCACCGGTAATACCTTAAATGGAAAAGGAGCTTCCTATCAGTTTAAGGAAGTTAATTATCCTAACTATAAATACCGAAGAGCAATTAAGGCTATAGCAGAGGCTGACGAGGAGAAGTTAAGTGAGGTGCTTACTCGTATGCATGAAGAAGACCCAACATGGATAATTGAATATTCTAAAGAGTTGAAGCAGACTATTGTATACGGACAAGGAGAGTTTCATTTACGCACTTTAAAATGGCGAATTGAAAATAATGATAAAATAATGGTTCAGTATGAAGAGCCTCGTATTCCTTACAGAGAAACTATTACCAAGCAAGCCCGCGCAGATTACCGTCATAAGAAGCAATCGGGAGGTGCAGGTCAATTTGCTGAAGTACATATGATTATAGAACCCTATACGGAAGGAATGCCATTGCCGTCGTTATATAAATTTAATGGGCAGGAGTATAAAATTAACGCCAAAGACCAGCAAGAAATACCGTTAGCTTGGGGAGGAAAACTCGTTTTTATTAATAGTATTGTAGGTGGGTCTATTGATAATAGATTTTTGCCGGCTATTTTAAAGGGAATTATGGAAAAGATGGAAGAAGGCCCATTAACCGGTTCTTATGCACGTGATGT
This sequence comes from Paludibacter jiangxiensis, assembly GCA_945897785.1. Taxonomy (GTDB): domain Bacteria; phylum Bacteroidota; class Bacteroidia; order Bacteroidales; family Paludibacteraceae; genus JAFGVL01. The sequence continues at coordinate 34,092 of CAMDGD010000001.1, read as the reverse complement.
TCGTGTGATTATTTATGATGGGAAAATGCATCCAGTAGATTCGAACGAAATTTCCTTTAAATTAGCCGGAAGAAATGCTTTTAGTCAGGCGTTTAAAGAAGCTGCACCAAAGTTATTAGAGCCAATTTATGATGTTGAGGTGCATGTGCCATTGGAAAGGATGGGAGATGTAATGAGTGATTTGCAAGGTCGCAGAGCTGTGATTTTAGGAATGAATAGTGATAGAGGACATGAAACTTTATCTGCGAAAGTACCCTTAAAAGAATTGTCGAGTTATTCGACTACCTTGAGTTCGTTAACCGGAGGGAGATCTTCGTTTACCATGAAATTTGCTGGTTACGAATTGGTGCCGATGGATGTTCAAGACAAACTATTAAAAGCCTATGCTGCTCAAAATAAAGATAGTGAGTAGGTGACTTTTCTGTTTCTACTGGACACTGTTTGTGTCGCAAAGGAATAGATATTATTTTAGAATACTGTATGTCCCTATTAACGTGATGACTCAAAGTCAACACGTTAAAAAGGATATTTTAGTTTACGGTAAGCTTACCCGATTTATTTCCCATCTCGTTGCAATGTGTTTTTACTTCCACTTTGCTCCCTATTTTAATAACAGGGATTATTACTTTTACATCTTCAGCTTTTAAACTTGATTGTTTTGTTGGCTTGATAACTTTCACTTCTTCCCCATCAACAAGTATTGAGATTTTGTCAATAAAGTGTGTTTTTGGGTTTGCTACTGGATGAAGAATTACCATTGATAGCTCTTTTGTTTCTTTATTAAACGAAAGAGTTACTTTTTTAGCTGGGTCAGCAAAGATATATAATGGTATAAGTACCATTAGAGCAGTTATACCTAATTTTGTTTTCATGTGTAAAGAGTTATATGATTAATATTAATGAGCTAAAATGAACTTATAAAACAACATAAACAAGTAATATATAGTCATTGCATTGCTACCTGTAATGCCAAGCCATTTGTTAACCCTGTATTTAGGTTTGAGTATAAAATATCGTAAACTTATCAAACCAGAAAAGATTAACAAGATAAAACCAGTAATGCCCAAATACAAACTAATTTATTAGAGACTGCAGAGTTAGCTTTCAGTTACTTCAGACGTTGTATTTTCTTAGAAGTTTATAACTACTGAGGAAATAAAAAATGAGCCAAAGGCTAAAAATGCTGTAGTTCTGTGCATATCTCGACCAAAGCCTGGGTCTTCGGCTACATCTGCCAAGATATTACTCGTTATCATGCAGCTCAAGTGAACTATAGAAAGGTATTTATGTGTTTTGGTATTGCTGTATCCAGGCGCTCTGTCAGATCTCCATGGTGGAGCAAAAAGCATTAAACCGCCGGACGTAAAGTAGGTTATATTTGTAAAGGCAGCAAACTTTTCATGTAAATCTTTATAGGATCTTTCTCCCTTATATAATAGCACTCCGGTATAGGCTTGTCCAATCATACCTAGAATAGAAGCATAACCCAATATCTTATGTCCGCTTAGCATATATCTTCGCCATTTAATTTCTCGAATGCGGTTTTTTTCAGTTACTTCTAAACTAGGTAGGGCTCTTATCAAACCATATTTTCCCCACAGCATTTGTTGGGTAAGCAAGTAATGTTCAGGTAAAAGTTGGGGATGTTCTTTTGTTGTAATTGTATCAATGATAGAGCTACTAGGCTCAATATGGCTTGTTGTATTTGTTAGTGTGTCAATAATTGCTTCGTCCGACTGTGCATATATGCCAGTTAAAAATAAAAGTAAAAATAGCAAGGTGTAGTGTATTTTCATTTGTTTTTAATTGATTTTTCATGTTATATTGAACTGTTTAATAATCATGCTGTTGGCTAAGAAAGGTTTGCTTTGGATTGATTATAATATTGAAATAGTGTTTAAGTCGAAAGTAAATGTAGTAAATAATGTAGAAAAGCTAACCTTTTTAGTCAATATTTTAATAAATTTTCAGTTTGAAAAACAGCTAAAAAGTGTGCCGTTAAGTATAATGATGCTATATTGCCTCGGCAACAACAAAGGTACTTCCCCCAATAAAAATTAAGTCTTTAGGTGTAGCGTCTTTTTTAGCTTCGATTATGGCCATTGCAACCGTTGGATAACTATTTCCTGTGAGTCCGTATTTCTTTGCTTTGAGCAGCAGTTCCTGTTCATTCAGTGCCCTTGGTATTTGTGCTTTACAGAAATAATACTGAGCATTTTTAGGAAGTAACGATAGTATTTTATCAATATCTTTATCGTTAACCATACCTATTACCAGTCTTAATTTTTCGAAGCGGTAGGTTTCTAGTTGGTTGAGAATATATTCAATGGCATCTTGGTTGTGTCCGGTGTCACATAGTATGGTTGGTTCTTTTTGCAATACTTGCCAACGACCTTGCAGTCCGGTTGTTTTTCTTACTGTTTTAAAGCCCGCATATATTGCTTCAGTATTAACTTTTATTCCTTCATTTTGAAGTTGAATAATGGCTGTTAAAACTGTGGCAATATTTTTTTGTTGATACCAGCCACCCAATCCAACGGTGATATTTTTTAGGTAGTTGCTGTCGAATACTTGTTGTTTCAGCCCTTGTTTCTTTGCTGTTACTTGTATAAGTTCTTCTGAAAAAAAGATGGGTGCGTGCATTTCCTTGGCCTTATTGCTAAAAACAGCTTTGGTCTCGGGTTTGCTTTCACCTATAACAACAGCGGTATTTGCTTTTATTATACCGGCTTTTTCTGTAGCAATAGCAGTTAAGGTGTTTCCGAGAAATTGCATGTGGTCAAAACTAATGTTCGTAATAACACTCAATACTGGTTTGATGATATTGGTGCTATCTAAACGGCCACCTAACCCAACTTCAATGATTGCAATATCTACTTTTTTTTCGGCAAAATAGTTAAAGGCCATGCTCGTTGTTAGTTCAAAAAAAGAAGGATTCAATTTGTTTATTAGCGGTTTTATTTTTTCTACAAAGGCACATACATCTTTTTTTGGAATCATTTTTCCGTTTAATCGTATTCGTTCTCTAAAATCCTTAAGATGAGGCGAGGTGTAAAGTCCGACGTTATATCCAGCGTGTTGTAAGATAGAAGCTAAAAAATTTGATACAGAGCCCTTTCCGTTTGTGCCAGCAATATGTATGCTATTAAAAGTTTGGTGAGGGTGACCTAAGGCTTTGTCGAGAGCTAAAGCATTGTCGAGCCCTTCTTTATAAGCAGTCTTTCCATTGTGCTGAAACATGGGGAGTTGACTGTAAAGGTATTTTATTGTATTTTGATAATTCATAAATAAGTATTGTTAAACACCTGCGATTGTTGATAAGTTATCAATGTCTTGTTAATAATCTCTGAGAAATATTTTTACTTTTACAAAGCTTTGATGAAAGAATATTTTACAAGAGCCTGATAGTTTGAGATTGTTGACCTTAAAAAATAATTGTATGGGAGCAAAGAAAAATTTTGTATTAGACACCAATGTCATTTTACACGACCACAAATGTATTTACAATTTTGAAGAAAACGACATTTATATTCCAATAGTTGTTTTAGAAGAATTGGATAAGTTTAAAAAGGGAAATGATCAAATAAATTTTAATGCACGAGAATTTGCGCGTGAAATAGATTTAATTGCCGATAATGAGCTTTTCTCTAAAGGAGCAGAGTTGGGCCCGTCCAGAGGTCGTATTTTTGTAGTTACCGGAGAAGATTATCCGGAGGAGATTGCAAAATCCTTTGCCGAAAAAATTCCCGATCACCGAATATTAGCTACAGCTTTTTCGTTAAAAAACACATCGAAAAACAAAACTATACTGGTTACTAAGGATATCAATCTGCGTATGAAAGCAAAATCCTTAGGCGTTTTAACCGAAGATTATATATCGGATAAAGTCACCAATATGGATATCTTCGATAAAGAATTTGCCACTTTTGATTCAATAGACCCCACGATAATAGATACTTTATATGGATCACAAGAAGGAATTCCTTTGGATCAGTTCAATTTTAAGTCGGATGTTGAACCCAATGAGTGTTTCGTATTAAAAAGCAATCGCGCCAGCGTAATGTGTAGATACAATCCCTTTGAAGGAAAGGTAAAACGCTTAGAAAAAGAACGGATATTTGGAATTGAGCCGCGTAATGCAGAACAAGCTTTTGCAATCAATGTATTATTGGATGACGATGTAAAATTGGTAGCGTTAACCGGTCGTTCGGGTACAGGAAAAACACTGTTGGCATTAGCCGCAGCTTTGCAAAAGCATGAAGTGTATAAACAAGTGTTGCTTTCCAGACCGATAGTTGCTTTGGGAAATAAAGATTTAGGTTTTTTACCCGGTGATGCCAAGGAAAAGGTAACTCCATATATGCAACCATTGTTTGATAACCTTAATGTAATAAAACACAATTTGTCGTATCAAGGAAAAGAGGTGCGCATTATGGAAGAGATGCAAAAAAATCAGCAGTTGGTAATAGAAGCCTTAGCTTATATTAGGGGAAGAAGCTTGAGTGATACCTTTTTTATTGTTGATGAAGCACAGAACCTAACGCCACATGAAGTTAAAACAATAATTACCCGTGCTGGAGAAGGAACAAAAGTTGTGTTTACCGGTGATATTCAGCAAATTGATTCTCCCTACCTTGATCATCAATCAAACGGCTTGGTGTATATGATAGATCGGATGAAAGGGCAGGATATCTTTGCCCATATCAATTTAATAAAAGGTGAACGAAGCTATTTGTCTGAGTTAGCCAGTAATCTTTTATAGACAGATTGTAGAATAAAAAAGGGATAACTATTATGGTTATCGCCTTTTTTATCTTCTATTTTGAAATCATATAGCTTTTAGTTTGCTATTTTATAAAAGGAACCTATTGCTATTATATAGGAACTTCGTATTTGCTTGATGTTTAAGTTATTTTTCCATTTGCTCCACGGCTTCCACCAACCGTATAAATTCGCTGCGGTATCCTCTTTTGTCATTGTAGATACCTTTTTCGGCTAAATCTAATACGGTTTTATATGTTGCTTCTCCTTTAAAATCGGAGTCTTTTAAAATTTGAGCAAACATAGCAACAGAAGCGGCGAAGTTAAAGTCAGCACTTGCTCTCTTGTTAGCGGTGTACAATACAGGAACTTCCATTTTAATGCTTTTGTTGTTGTCTATAGGTTTGTACCGTAGCTTAACGAACATTATTTCTTCATTAGTAAAGTCAATATCTTTTATTGTAGCAACTTGCTTTGCTGTTGTTTGGTAACGCAAATTATCTACGCCACCGTATCTGTTCTCTATGCCGGTGGGTATAATTTCGTAGAGGGCTGTTACTGTGTGTCCTGCTCCCAGTTCAGCGGCATCTTTGGAGTCGTCGTTAAAGTCTTCTTTGTTTAATAAGCGACTCTCGTAGCCAACCAAGCGATATCCGTTAACCAGTGCCGGATTAAATTCCACTTGTAGTTTTACATCCTTAGCAACAGCATACATGGTTGAGCCAAATTCGTTTACCAATACCTTATTGGCTTCTTGAATATTGTCGATATAGGCATGATTTCCGTTTCCTTTTTGCGCTATCGTTTGTAATTTATCGTCTTTATAATTGCCCATGCCGAAGCCTAATACTGTTAAAAAAACACCTGTCTTTCTTTTTTGCTCAATTAGTGTTTCCAATTCTTTGTCTGACGATATGCCAACATTGAAATCGCCATCGGTACATAAAATGATTCGGTTATTGCCTTCTTTGGTGTAATTTTTTTGCGCAATATTATAGGCTAATTCAATGCCGGCACCCCCTGCTGTAGAACCTCCAGCTTGTAATTTCTCAAAGGCTTCGGTAATCTTTTGAATGTCATCGCCCGGTGTCGATTCTAGTACAACTCCGGCTGCTCCGGCGTAAACTACTATGGCTATCCTGTCTTTTGAGCGGAGGTTGTTGCACAATAGTTTTAAAGCCGATTTTACTAATGGTAACTTATTCGCACTATTCATAGAACCCGACACATCCAATAGAAAAACGAAGTTTGATGCAGGCAGTTTTTCGGTAGGGATTTCTTTTGCTTTTACCCCAATACGGGCAAGTAAATGATTCTTATTCCATGGACAAGCATGTATTTCTGTATTGATATGTACCGGATCTTTGCCTGAGGGTTGCGCATAATTGTATGAGAAATAGTTAATCATTTCCTCTACGCGAATACTGTTTTTTTCTGGCAACTGTCCGTTGTTTATCATTCGCCGTATGTTGCTGTACGACGCTGCATCAACATCTAAAGAAAAAGTGGAAAGCGCTTCTGTTTTTACATCAATAAAACGGTTTTCTTTAAAGGAAGCATACGATTCTGTATTTGTGTTTTGTGGATATACCACAGGCTGCTTTCTATGATAGTATGACTTGTCTGCAACAAGCATAGGTTGATAATTTGTATGTTCTACAGATTCTTGTATCCCTATGACCTCTTTTGCGTATGGAAGCATCGTTGATTTTTCCGTACAATGGGTTTTGCTTTCTTTTTTTGAATCGGCATTATTTTGCATTTTCTCAGGCTTTTTTTTCAGGCGAATGTTTAGTGTTACTGTTTTTATAGTTATTTTTTCTGATTGGTAGTTTGGATGTATAAATACTATTATCTCACCAATAGTTGCCTGAATTTGATACTGTCCTTTTTGGTTGGTTTTGGTGCTTGTTGGCTTTCCGTTTATTTTTACTAAGACGCCAGCAATAGCTTGTTTTGTAGTGTAGTCAGTAACAATACCCTTAATGGTGGTTTTTTCTGATTCAGCCACAATGTTAGTTGACAATAAAAGGATTACTAATAGGAATAATGTTTTAGTGCTAAAATTATTTTGCCAAATAAATTGGTTGTTTATTTCATTTTTAGCTTTCTCAACGCCATATTGTTGAGCATTTTTTCTTGGGGTTGATGTTGTTCTTTTCATAATGTAAATTGTTTAATTAAAGTTAGTTGCTGATTCTTTTCTAGCCATTTCTTTGTAGTTCTTCAAATTCATGTTTTTTACGATTTGATGTATTGATGCTATTTTTTTTTAATTCCATAAAATAGGGTAGTTTTTTTGCATTTTTTTTTCTGTCATCAAAAAAAAATGTTTTCTTTGCAATAAAGACAAGGTAAAAGCATGATTTTCAAGTTAAAAAAACACAGCAAAGAAACCGATGAGGAACTCTTGCTTCGGTACAAGGAAACGACCGATCAAGAACCGTTAGGGGAATTGTACGCTCGATACATACCCTTGGTATACGGGTTGTGTTTAAAGTACCTGAAACGGCAGCATGAAGCAGAAGATGCTGTTATGCAGTTGTACGAGACCTTGGTAGATAAATGTTTAAAACATGATATTGCAAATTTTAAAAGTTGGTTGTATACTGTAGCTAAGAACCATTGCTTACAGATACTCCGAAAAAATAATCCAACATTTTTTGAAGAAATTAGTGATAAGCTTGTGGAAGTGGAGCCTTTTATGCATCTTATTGTCGAAACCAACGATATGGAAAAAGAGAAGGCCATGGAAATGTGTTTAGAAGGATTACCAAAAGCTCAACTACGGTGTATAAAAAGTTTTTTCTTTGAAGCTTGTTCTTATGCAGACATTGTATTGATGACTGGATACTCTTTACAAAAAGTGAAAAGTTATATTCAAAATGGTAAGCGGAATTTGAAAACTTGTATGATAAAAGCATTGCATTTGTAATATGGGACTAATAGAGTACATAAAAGGAAAACGCTATGGAAAGGACGCTAATAAACTTGAGCGTGAGTCTATGGAAGATGCTTTTTTGCAAGAGGCTTTAGATGGATATGATGCTGTTTTAAGTAATCATATTGATTCGATAGAACGGTTGCAAACCGAAATTACCCAAAAATCAATTGTTAAAAAACAACGGCAACATATTTTTTATTGGTCTGTTGCAGCAGGGGTTGTGCTTGTGTTAGGTGTTGGCAGTATGCTTATTTTTAGTCCGTTATGTGAAGAATTAATCGCTAAAAATTCGCAGCAATCTGTAGAAGATACTCCTATAAATAATACCGGTTCTGAAGTGTCCATCCAGTATGATACCCTTGTTAAAGCAAAGCAAGATAATGTTAAACCAGCAGAAAAGAAACCGCTTTTATTGGATGAAAAAGCGGAAAAACCTAAGGAGGTGAAACCCGAAGAAAAGAAAGTACTGGCTAAAGTTGAAATTACAAAGGATAAAAAAAATGTAGATACAACTCGAAAAGCAAAAGTTAAATCTACTCAAGAACAAAAAATAAGCAGTGAACGATTAGCCGAGGTTGCGCTTACCGGTAAAACAGTGGCTAAAGCTGCACACGCTAAAGCCGTAGATGCTATGCCTTCAATAACGGAAAATGTTGTGTTTGAAACACCAAAGGCTTTTGATAAAAGAACTTTCAAAAATTATTTTGTAAGTCGTGCAAAAAAAATGTGCGGTGATAGTCCCTGTGAGGTTGAAGTGGAGTTTGTGCTCAATAACTCACAGTTTCCGAGCGGTATTAAGGTGAAAAAAACGAATTCGGAAGAGGCCACACAAGAAGCCATACGAGTAATAAGTAGTTCGCCTCAGTGGACTGAAAAAGCCGGTGAACGGGTAAAGATGAAGTTAAAGTGGTAAGTTATTTGATTGTAAAAGCCTCGTGTCGAGCAATGATAATGCAGGTGTAGGTCCTTCTCTGAGGGTCATTTGTTCGCACAAAACCTATGCCTATATCATAACAGGCGGCCCAAAAATCAGTTAGTCCCAATAAATGTTGTCTGTGTGCCGGTGGGTTTACCCCCTTGTCTTTTATTAAGGCTTTAATTACATCTATTCCATTCTCTTGTCCCATAGCTAACGATTCAAAAAAATTATTGCCTTTCTTTTTGTAAAAGCTTTCGGGTATAGCGTAGCCGGCCTCGTATATAAGTATATTAATTCCTTGTCCTTTTTTGTTGGTGTGGCTGAAATAATTATTTTCAGCCATGTCTATGGCTTTTGCTTGAGCAACCTTTGCCAGCGTATCGTTCCATATTAATGGAGCTAGGGGTTTTACTTTTCGTAAGTTTACGCCAATTTCTTTGCTGTATGCATTGGGGTTTTGTCGTACTTGATTTAAATACCCAAAGGCTTTTTGAGCTTCTTCATTGTCAAGATAAACACTTGGTTTAGCTGAACAAAAAAGCAGAAAAATCGCAGGCAGTAGTAGTATTTTAGATGCAGTCATTTGAACTTACTCTATAAGGCGTGTTTTCTTTTTTAATTCAAAATCTCTGCCAAGATATTTTTCTCTAACAATAGGATTTTCAGAAAGTTCTTCGGCGCTACCTTGGAATAAAATTTTTCCTTCAAAGAGTAAGTATGCGCGGTCGGTTATTGAGAGTGTCTCATCCACATTATGATCGGTTATTAGTATACCTATGTTTTTGTCTTTCAGTTTCCAAACAATATCCTGAATATCCTGAACGGCAATTGGATCTACTCCTGCAAAAGGCTCATCGAGCATAATAAATTTTGGTTCTATAGCTAAACAACGAGCAATTTCGGTTCTTCTTCGTTCGCCACCCGAAAGCTGATCGCCTAAGTTCTTTCGCACCAATTCAAGATTAAACTCGCTTATTAGCGATTCAAGTTTTTCTTTTTGGTATGCCTTGCTAAAAGGAGTCATTTCTAAAACAGTACGAATATTATCTTCAACACTCAGTTTTCTAAATACAGAAGGCTCTTGAGCCAAGTACCCGATTCCTTTTTGTGCACGTTTATATACAGGGTCGTTTGTAATTTCTTCGTCGTTTAAAAATATGGCACCTTCATTTGGCGTAACCAGGCCTACGGTCATGTAAAAAGTAGTGGTTTTCCCGGCACCATTCGGACCGAGTAATCCTACAATTTCTCCTTGTTTAACATTAATAGAAACATGGTTGGCTACTGTTCGTTTGCCATATTTCTTTACTAAATTTTCGGTACGAAGGACCATCGAATTATTCATAATTTATTAGAATTTTAGCTTTCAGCTTTCAAATTTCACCAAGAGTTTAAATTAGTTATTCAATTATTTCTCCGCTAGCAATACAAATATTAGCTTCCACATCGTACACAACAGCAAATTGTCCGGCGGCAATGCCTTGAATTTTTTCGGTAGAACGAATGCGGTAAATATCGCCAATTTTCTCTAAAGTTCCCTTGGTAAAATCCGGTGTGTGTCGTATTTTAAATAGGCAATTTATAATTTCTCCTGTCTCAACCGCTTTTAGGGTATACGGGTTTGCTGCAATGTAATTAAAGCCGGTAAGGTTTACGGTTTTGCCGTATTGCGTTTCAGGGTCGTATCCTTGTGAGGCATACACAATATTGTTTTCAATATCTTTTTTTACCACAAACCAAGGACCACCGCTTAGCCCTAAGCCTTTTCGTTGCCCAATGGTATGAAACCAAAATCCGTTATGTTCTCCCAATATTTTTCCTGTTTCCAAGCATATAATTTTACCTTTTTTCTCGCCTAAATATCTTTTAATGAAATCGTTGTAATTAACTTTACCAAGGAAACAGATACCCTGACTGTCTTTTCTGCTGGCAGAGGGGAGTTGCGCTTTAGTAGCAATATCTCTAACCATAACTTTAGGTAGGTGACCAATTGGAAAAAGCGCACGAGCTACCTGAATATTATTCATCTGTCCTAAAAAATATGTCTGGTCTTTAACCTTGTCTTTTGCCGTAGATAAAAAAGTAGTGTTATTAATTTTAGTACTGGTAGCATAGTGGCCAGTTGCAATCTTATCGAAAGATTGACCCCATTGTTTGTCAAAAAATCCGAATTTAATCAGTTTATTACACATTATATCGGGGTTTGGTGTTAAGCCTCTTTTTACATTTTCGATGGTATAGGTCACCACATTATCCCAATATTCTTTGTGTAAGGAAACCATCTCTACCTTTAATCCGTAGTGTTTGCCAAGCCATTTTACTATTGTCATATCATCTTCGGCAGGGCAGTCGATATAGCCGTGCTCATCTTCCATGCCAATTTTTATATAAAAAATGGTAGGATTAAATCCTTGTTCTTTAAGTAGATGAATGGCTACGGAACTGTCAACACCTCCTGAAACCAATGCAGCGATATTCATAAAAAAATAATTGCTTAGTATTTTGTGCAAAAAAATGAAAAAACAAAGATATAAACAATAAGCAATTTTATTTGATGATATTCTTAAGAATGTTTTTATTGTTGAGGATATAGAGATGATTATTTTTATTCGTAACAATTTCATAACAACAAAAACAGTTATGTATCTTTGAATGTTTTTTCTTAGACAGTAGAAAATTAATATGTATAATAAATGGAGATAGTTGATTATTTATTGCATGAATTTAGGTTGCCGCTAACAAATCCGGTTCTAGTGTTCTCATTAATTCTTTTCATTATATTAATATCCCCAATATTATTGAAAAGATTAAATATTCCGGGAATAATTGTATTAATAATATCTGGAGTATTAATTGGGCCTTATGGATTTAATTTTCTAGAGAAAAACTCTGCAGTAGATCTTTTCTCTACTATAGGATTATTGTATATTATGTTTATTGCTGGATTAGAAATGGATTTAAACGAATTCAAATCATATAAGCATAAGAGTATATTGTTTGGTTTCTTCACGTTTATTTTTCCTTTGAGTATAGGTTTTCCTGTTTCCTACTATATTCTTGGTTATGGAGTAAATGCAAGTTTGCTTATTTCAAGTATGTTTGCAACACATACTCTCGTAGCATATCCTATTGTAAGCAAGCTAGGTGTATCAAAAAATCAGGCTGTTGCCGTAACAGTTGGTGGTACAATTTTAACAGACACGGCTGTGTTAATAATTCTTGCCATAATAATGGGTAATAATCAAGGTGAATTAAGTCAGCAATTTTGGATTAGGCTAGGTGTGTCATTAGTAATTCTTTCAGTTATTATGTTTTTTATAATACCAAAAGTATCAAAGTGGTTTTTTAGTAAATTAGAAAGCGAAAAACATTCTCATTATATTTTTGTTTTATCAATTGTTTTTTTAGCCGCGTTTCTATCCGAAGTTGCAGGTTTAGAACCAATTATTGGTGCTTTTATGGCTGGTTTAGCTTTAAATAAACTAATTCCACATTCATCGGCTTTAATGAACCGCATTGAGTTTATTGGGAATGCATTATTTATTCCATTTTTTCTTATTAGTGTTGGTATGTTGGTAAACATTAAAGTCTTGTTAAGTGGGTATTCAGCGTTAATAGTTGCCGGAACACTTACTGTTGTAGCTTTGTTTGGAAAGTGGATAGCAGCACTGTTTACACAGCTAATTTTCAAGTATTCAAGTACACAACGAAAGCTAATTTTTGGTTTAAGTAGTTCTCATGCTGCTGCTACATTAGCTGTAATTTTGGTTGGGTATAAGGCGGGTATATTAGATGAAAATATTTTGAATGGCACTATCATTTTGATTCTAATAACATGTATTGTTGCATCATTTTCTACAGAAAAAGCAGCTAGAGAGTTGTTGATTGAGAAAAAGGATTTTCCTGATAATAGTTGGGCCAGAGATGTGCATAGTGAACATATTTTAATGCCTACAGCAGATGTATCAATAATTGAAAAACTATTAGAGTTTTCTGTTTTAATTAAAGATAAAAAATCGGCAAATCCAATTTCAATTCTAACGGTAGTCTCATATGATAACGAATCAGAGAAAAATATTTTAAATATTAGAAATGAGTTTGAAACATTTATAAAACAGGCCTCAGCAACAGAGACTCAGGTAAACATTATAACTACTATTGACCACAATATTGCAAGCGGTATAACTAGAATTTCAAAAGAAATTATGGCCTCAATAGTTATTCTAGGATGGCCTCATAAAAAGAGTATATTGGATAAATTAATAGGAGAAAAAATTGACAACATCTTAAATAACACTGATAAAACTGTTTTTTTAAGTAAAATAGAAAGATCGTTGATTTTACATAAGAGAATAATTGTTGTTGCTCCTCCATTTACAGAAGTTGAGAAAGGTTTTGAAACCTGGTTGTTGAAAATTTCCGAACTGTCTTCTGAATTATCAATCCCTGTTATTTTTTATTGTAATCAAGTTACCATAGAAGCAATAGGCAAATTTTTAAAAAGGAAAAAGCTATCGTTTAGTTCTTCTTTTAATGAATTTAACGAATGGGATGATTTTTTAATACTTTCAAAATTTTTAAGGGATAATGATTTGTTTGTTTTAGTTTCTGCCAGAAAAGGATCTGCTTCATATATTCCAATTTTAGATAGTCTTCCTATTAAAATTGAAAAACATTTTTCAATTAATAGTCGCTTTATTATTTATCCTCAGCAGTTTGATCAGAATCATATAAGTGATAGATACGAAGATGTCTCTGCAGAACCATTAAATAAAGGGGTTGAAACAATTAAAAAAATCAGCAAAGGCTTAGGTGATGTTTTTAGAAGGTAATATGATTTTGAATTTCACATCTCAAATCGTTGCTTGTAAATTTATACTATTATTTTTAGAATATGCCTTTATTTTAAATTATTCCTGAATTGGATACCCTTCAAAATCGTACAATATTGTAGATAAATACCGTTCGCCGGTATCAGGTAGAATTACAACAATATTTTTTCCTTTGTTTTGAGGACGTTTGGCAATTTCGGTAGCAGCGTAAGTAGCAGCACCGGAAGATATCCCCACTAATAATCCTTCTGATGAGGCTAATTCTCTACTAGTTAGTATAGCCAAATCACTTTTTACTTTGAATACCTCGTCAACAACATTTGCATTGTAGTTGTTTGGAATAAAACCAGCACCAATACCTTGTATTTTATGAGGAGAAGGGTTACCTCCTGATAGTACTGGAGATTCTTCTGGTTCAACAGCGATAATTTTTATATTAGGATTATATTTCTTTAGCGTTTCACCAACTCCACTTATAGTACCGCCGGTTCCAACTCCGCTTACGAAAATATCTACTTTTCCGTGGGTGTCTCTCCATATTTCTTCACCGGTAGTGCTCTTGTGCATGGCAGGATTTGCAGGATTGTTGAATTGTTGTAAGATAACTGCATTATGATTTTCGGTTTTTAATTCTTCGGCCCTATTAATTGCACCTTTCATTCCTTGTGCTCCAGGTGTGAGTTCTAGTGTAGCCCCCAATGCTTTTAATAAATTCCTTCTTTCGATGCTCATAGTCTCTGGCATAGTTAAGATAAGCTTATAACCTTTTGCTGCGGCAACAAGAGCTAATCCTATTCCGGTATTTCCGCTAGTAGGTTCTATGATAAGATTTCCTTTTTTAAGTAAGCCTTTTTTTTCTGCGTCTTCTATCATAGCAAGAGCTATACGATCTTTTACGCTACCGCCCGGATTAAAAAATTCTAATTTTGCAATTAGAGTAGCTTGTAGTTTGTTTTTCTCGGTGTAGTTAGCCAATGTTAATAGAGGGGTGTTACCGATAAGGTCTGTTAATTTGTTTACTATTGATGCCATAGTGTTTATTTTTTTTGTTTTTGTTTGTTTGTACAAAGATATGCGGAGTTTTGATAATCCAATATCCCAATAAAATGGTATTATTATACCACGTTTTTGGTATAAACAATATTTTAATATCATTGCTAGTGCAATATTCTGCTAGCTTCAAAGTTTTTCTTACTTTTGTTCAATGCAACATACAAAGAAAATTATGGAAAAAAAGAATGAATTAAACATCGAACTTTCGTCTGAAATTGCCGAAGGAATCTATTCAAATTTAGCCATCATATCACATTCTAGTTCTGAATTTGTGGTTGATTTTATTCGAATAATGCCTGGCACACCAAAAGCGCATGTTAAGTCTCGTATTATACTAACTCCTGAGCATGCTAAACGATTGCTGTATGCCTTACAAGATAATATTGCTAAGTTTGAGTCGTTGAATGGGAAGATTAAATTAGGAGACCAGCAGCAAGTTCCACCAATGTCTTTTTCAGGAGGTGAAGCCTAATATAGATTAATTACTTCCTCCGTAAAAGATAAATTCTTTAACGGCGTGGTAATCAATAATTGATTTTGTTAGTGCTATAATTATTATAATAATACTAATAGCTGTTAGGGCAGAGGTAAGTTGAACAGCAATACGCGAACTTTCTTTCTTGCCCCAGATAGCGTTTGGTAATATGTATAATAATGATGTTATTGCTGCAGCGCCAATTAGTAACACGCCTATGCTAAGCAAGAGAATATCAATGTTTGTGAGGAAATTGAGCACTTCGGGTTCAAGCGTAGGAGGAAAGTCCCAGCAAATTACTTGTGATGATGTTTTTAGAATAATCAAAAAAACGATGCTTATACTTATGGCTGCTATGCTTATGCCAAAGAGTATGTTGAAAAAAGTTGGTGCTATCTTTCCAATAAAAACACCTATTTCCGCCATAGCATGTCGTGTAGCCGGTGCTGATGTGAAATCTTTTACCGACGATTTTATATCGTCAATGCTATTTTGAGCATTTTTCTTAATGCTTTCAATGGTGATTGATTCACCCATCATTTCCATTTTTTGGGTTCTCGATTGTGCTTCAGGAATGAGTATCCATAGAATAATGTACAGTGGAATTGGGAATCCGGCGCCAAAAAGCGTTAATATGATAAGTGCCAAGCGAATAATAAGCGGGTCTATCGTTAAATAGACTGCAAATCCGGAAGCAATTCCTCCAATAATTTTCCCCTCAGGGTTTCTGAATAGTTTTTTAGGTTTTTTTTCTGTTGTTAACGGTTGTTCATCATTTTCTTCTGTATCTGAAGTATCAAAATCTTCCGGATTCCCCATAATAGCAATAATCTTTTCCACATGTTTCAGCGTAATAATAGCTTCTTTTCCCGACAGTTCTTCGGTAAGTAATTCACCTATCCGTTGTTCAATGTCGCCAATAATATCAGCTTTTTCCGGGTATTTCTGAAAGTGTTTTTCGAGAAGTTTAATGTAACCGTTAAGTCGTTCATAAGCATCTTCTTCTATGTGTAGAATAATGCCGCCAATGTTAATGCTACTTGTTTTTTTCACGGGAGTAGGTTTTGAGTTGTTCGAAAAATTATTTCTTTAATTGAGCAATAGAAGTGTTTAATTCGCACCAAGCTTGTTCCATTTCGCCTAAGGTAGATACTCCTTTTTTGCTTAATTTATAATATTTGCGTGGGGGACCCTGTGTTGATTCCTCCCACGCATATTCCAATAAATCGTCGTTTTTTAATCGTGTGAGCAAAGGATATAAGGTGCCTTCAACAACTATCAGTTTTGCAGTTTTTAGTTCGTTGATAATGTCGCTGGCATACGCTCTTTTTTTCTTTACTATTAACAAAATGCAATATTCAAGCGTTCCTTTTCTAAGTTGCGATTTTATATTTTCGATGTGCATTTTAAATTATTTTTTACAAAGATAAGTAATATTTAGTACCATGCAATACATAGTACTAAATATTTTATAAGAGTATGAATTGTTTATTTAGTTGGACAACTTATTTTAGTTTATTTTTTAATTTTCGATGATGCATTTTATGCCATAGTATGTTTTCGTTTTCAAATATAAAAAGCTAAATTTGCCCTTCATAAAAGAAACCTCATGGAGCATACAGAACAACAGTTTGATAGGGTTGCCGCTATCTGTAAAGATATTTTTACTAAAAAGATGAAAGATTACGGAGCTGCGTGGCGAATAATGCGCCCAGAGTCAATTACTGATCAAATTTTTATTAAGGCAACCCGAGTTCGAAGCATTGAAACAAAAGGAGTGTCTATGGTTGACGAGGGTATCCGTTCTGAGCTAATCGGCATCATTAATTATGGTGTTATCGGTTTAATTCAGCTCGAATTAGGTTTTGCTGATAACGATGATTTAGCTTTTGACAAAGGCATGGCTTTGTATGAAAAATACCTTGCAACAGCCAAAAAGTTGATGATGGCTAAAAACCACGATTACGATGAGGCTTGGCGTTCAATGCGTATGGGTTCGTACACCGATTTAATTTTAATGAAATTATACCGCACCAAACAAATAGAAGACAATGAGGGTAAAACCCTTGTTTCGGAAGGAATTGATGCGAATTATTTGGATATGATTAATTATGCCGTTTTTGGCTTAATCAAAATTGAATTTGGAGGATAAGGGTATGGCTAAAAATGTATTGTTGTTGAGTAGGCTTATTTTAGGGGCAGTATTTGTTTTTTCAGGTTTTGTTAAAGCGGTTGATCCACTTGGTTTCACCTATAAGATGGAAGATTACCTAGTGGCGATGGGGCCGTTCTTTGAACAATTCTCTTCCGTAGCATTTGGTAGCTCTATTCTATTGTCGGCAGTCGAGTTGGTTATAGGCTTAAATTTTCTTTTTGGCATACGGATGAAGGAAACTACTTGGGTAGCGGCCTTGTTTATGTTGGTTATGACGCCTTTAACGCTTTGGATAGCACTAGATAACCCTGTGCACGATTGCGGATGTTTTGGCGATGCTCTAGTAATAAGTAATTGGGCTACTTTCTGGAAAAACATTGCTATTGATATCGTTCTATTGGTAATTTTTTTCTTGTTAAAAAAGCACCATGCTTTTGTTGCCGCAAAAACGCAGTGGATTTTTACAGTGTATGCTTTATTTTTCTCAATAGCACTTTCCGTTTATTGTTACCGGCATTTACCCCTACTTGATTTTAGACCTTATAGTAATGGCAGTAATATAATTGAAGGCATGCATATTCCGGATGATGCTGAACCTGATTCTTTTGACATTAAGCTAGTGTATGCTAAGGATGGTATTGAGAAAGAGTTTTCTATGGAAGATTATCCTAGAAACGATAGTACTTGGGTATTTGTAGACCAAAAAACGGTGTTGATTAAAAAGGGATACGAACCACCTATTCATGATTTTACGATTGAAAGCCTGGAAGATGGCGATATTACAGATTTAGTATTAGAAAATGCTGATTATTCATTCTTGTTGGTGTCATACGATTTTTCCAAAGCTGATTTATCCCGTGCAGCGGAAATCAATGCCATATATGATTATGCTAAAGAAAACGGCTACAATTTCTATGCTTTAACGGCGTCTGTTAGTCAAGATATTGAAAGTTATTTAACTAAAACAAAAGCGGCTTATCCCATTTGTTTAACAGATGTAATTACACTAAAAACAATTGTTCGTTCCAACCCTGGCTTGGTGCTTTTGAAAGATGCAACAGTAATAAATAAATGGCATTATAATGACTTGCCCGAGTTTGTTATACCTTTAGAGGAATCAGGTTTTAGTGAAATACCAAAGCCGGAATGGGCAAAAAAGATAGCCATTGTAGCTATTTTGTTCCTTATTGGCGGCGTATTGATTCTGTTTTTGGGTAGAAGATTTAATAAAAAGAACTAACTATTAATATACTAATTTTATTGACATGAGAAAAAATGTTGTTGCAGGAAACTGGAAGATGAACAAAACCTTACAAGAAGGTGTAGCATTGGCTACAGAATTAAAAGAAGCTTTAGCTGGAGTGGAAGTTAAATGTGGTGTGGTTGTAGCTCCGCCATTAACGCATGTAGCTAGTGTGGTTGAGGCTGTTAAAGGAAGTGTTATTGGTGTATCTGCGCAGAATTGTGCGGAAAAAGAAAAAGGAGCATATACCGGCGAAGTTAGTGCCGAGATGATACAATCGACTGGAGCCGGTTTTGTTATTTTAGGGCATTCTGAAAGACGCGAATATTACGGAGAAACTAGCGAAATTATTAAAAATAAGATTCAGTTGGTGTTAGCTAATGGATTAACGCCAATTGTTTGTTTTGGTGAAGTATTGGCGCAACGAGAAGCTGAAAAGCATTTCGATGTGGTAAAAAGTCAAGTGCAAGAAGCTATGTTCGATTTTTCTGCTGCCGATTTCGGAAAAATGATTTTAGCTTACGAACCTGTTTGGGCTATAGGAACAGGTAAAACGGCTAGTGCTGATCAAGCGCAAGAGATTCATGCATTTGTGCGTGGTATTGTTGCCGAAAAATATGGAAAACAAGTTGCAGACGATTGTACCATACTTTACGGAGGAAGTTGTAATCCGGCAAATGCAAAAGAATTATTTTCTAATCCTGATGTTGACGGAGGATTGATTGGTGGAGCTTCGTTGAAAGCGGCTGACTTTATGGCTATTATTCAAGCATTTTAATTTTATATAGAAGATAATACTAACAAGGGTGTGGTTATGCAACTAGCTACTCCTTGTTAGTATCAATAGTAATTACTTGCTAAGGTTACGCAAAAAAAAGGTAAAACTAGGAAGTTAAAATTTTGATAATGCTGATATTCACTTTTTTAAAGCATGTAGGGATTTATTGTACGCTTATGTATCGTGTTTTTTCACAACCCGATCAATGGCGTATGTTTTTTCGGCAATTGCCAAAAGAAATGGAAAAACTGGTGGTAAATTCCCTAGGGATTGTAGTGGTAATTTCCATTTTTATTGGTGCTATCATGACCATTCAAACAAAGTTAAATACCGAAGATCCCTTGTTGCCGGTTTACGCAACCGGTCTGGTTACACGAGATACTTTATTGCTTGAGTTTTCATCAACCATTATGTGCTTAATATTAGCAGGTAAGGTGGGCTCTAATATTGCATCAGAAATTGGCACTATGCGTATTACCGAACAGATTGATGCCTTGGAGATAATGGGTGTAAATTCTGCCAATTACTTAATTTTGCCAAAAATTGCTGCTTTTGTGCTATTAATACCTTGCTTGGTATTTTTTAGTATGGCAACCGGTTTATTGGGTGGTTATTTTGCCTGTGTATTTACTGATATTCTTACTACGCATGATTATATGATTGGAATACAATACCTGTTTATTCCGTATTATATTTTTTATTCTGTGGTAAAAACATTCTTTTTCGCTTTTATTATAGCCTCAGTATCTTCTTATTACGGTTATTATGCTTATGGTGGTGCATTGGATGTTGGTAAAGCCAGTACAAATGCTGTTGTTAATAGCAGTGTAATAGTTCTGATTTTTAATGTATTGATTACCAATTTAATGTTAACTTAATAGGGCCAATATGATAGAAGTACAGCGCGTAAATAAGTCGTTTGATGAAATCCATGTATTGAAAGATCTTTCTGCCAGGTTTGATTCGGGTAAAATGAACTTGATTATTGGACAGAGTGGATCAGGAAAAACGGTTTTGATGAAATCCATCATTGGCTTGCATCAAGCTGATTCCGGAAAAATTCTCTATGATGGTCGTAATTTTATGCAAATGCGTTTTAATGAGATTAAGGAATTGCGTAAAGAAGTAGGCATGCTTTTTCAGGGATCAGCTTTATTTGACTCCTTATCCGTATTAGAAAATGTTATGTTTCCGTTAGAAATGTTTTCAGGAATGACAAATAGGGAAATGATTGCTCGTGCTAAGTTTTGCCTTATTCGTGTAAACCTTAAAGAGCAATCGTTTAATTTATCTCCTTCAGAAATTAGTGGAGGGATGCAAAAAAGAGTTGCTATTGCTCGCGCTATTGCTTTAAATCCTAAATACCTTTTTTGTGACGAGCCAAACTCCGGTCTCGATCCAATAACAGCCCTTGTTATTGATAAGTTAATACAAGAAATTACAGCAGAATACAATATTACTACTATTGTAAACACGCACGATATGAACTCCGTTATGGAGGTGGGTGATCATATTTTATTTATTGATAAAGGTGTGAAAGCTTGGGAAGGATCGCGAAACGAAATTTTTGATGTGTCAGATAATGACGCATTAAATGAGTTCGTTTTTGCTTCAGAATTATTTAAGAAAGTGAAATACGCACTACATAAATAATATATACGCAGAATTGAGATATAAAAAAAAGTGCTGAACCACAGGTTCAGCACTTTTTTTATGAAAAGGCAAAGTTGTTATCCTAAAAACGATATTAATACCCCTGCCGCAACAGCCGATCCAATTACACCGGACACATTGCTTGACATACAATATTGTAATACATGGTTTTTTGAATCGTATTTGGTCGATATTTCATTTGCAACACGAGAAGCCATTGGCACAGCACTTAAACCGGTTGCACCAATCAACGGATTGATTTTCTTCTTAGAAAATAAGTTGGTTAGTTTTACGGCATAAATACCTCCGGCAACAGATATAGCAAAAGCAAAGAATCCACCTACAATAATCATAATGGTTTGCGGGTCAAGAAATACTTCAGATGTCATTGTTGCGCCTACGGTTAATCCTAAAAAGATAGTAGCAGGGTTCATGATGTAATCCGTAGCAGCAACTGTTAATCGTTGTGTGTCGGTACCAATTTCTTTAACTAAGTTACCAAATAGTAACATACCTAATAGCGGAGCTGATGAAGGAACTAAAACGATAATTACCGTACCTAGGATTATTGGAAAAGCAATTTTTACTGCACGAATGTTTTTAATTTGATATTTCGGCGGAAATAGCTTGTCTTGTTCCTTCATGTTAATTTTTAATTCCTTTTCGTTACAAGTTAGTTTAACTATAAGAGGAATGATTACAGGAACCAACGCCATATATGAATATGCTGCAATGGCAATAGGTCCGAGAAGGTGAGGCGCAAGTTTTATGGTTGTGAAAATAGCTGTAGGGCCATCTGCACCACCAATAATTGCCAATGAGGCGGCTTCTTTTGGGGTAAAACCAAAAAGCATAGCAATAATTAAAACCGCAAAGATACCTAATTGTGCTGCGCCACCGAATAATGAAAGTTTTAAGTTTCGTAACATCGGACCAAAGTCGGTCATGGCACCAACACCCATAAAAATTAACGGAGGCAGAATCCCTGTTTTTATTAAGGCATAATACAGGTAATTCATAATACCATAATTATGCGCAATATCGAATAAATTCATGTGGGTGTGTTCGTCAATTTTGATTAAATCAGCCGGAACAACACCCATTTGTCCCATAGGGAAGTTAGCTAACAAAACACCAAATGCAATGGGTACTAGCAACAAAGGTTCGTATTTTTTTACGATACCTAGGTATAGCAATAAGAACCCTAGTGCATACATAATTAGAATTTCAGGCGAAGCAATGATATTGCCTATAGCCGTCATCTCGTAAAGTTTATAAATGATATCCATAATTGTATGTTGTATCGTAAAATACGCTGACAAGGTCAGCGTATTTTATTGGTGTTAGTATTTGTTTTTACTGAATGCGAATTAGCACATCGTCTTCATCTACTTCGGCTCCGTTTTCGCTGCGGTACTCAACTATTTTACCCGCAACATCAGAGGTTATAGCATTGAATACTTTCATTGCTTCGATGTATCCTATTACTTGTCCTTTTTGAACTGTGTCACCAGCATTCAATGCTTTTTCCGAAGAGTCTTTTGTTTTAAAGAACTTACCTGAGATAGGTGCAATGATTTCGTTAACAGTAGCTGAAGGAGCCGCATTAGGAGCAGTAGCTTGTAACGGTGTATCAGGAGCCGCTTCTGTACCATAGCTTACGCTTACGGTAAATTGCTCTCCGTTAACAGTAAGATTAAGTACTTTTGGTTCGAATGCAGCGGTGCTTGTTGCAGCTACTGGAGCTGCTGTCTTGTCGGCAAGTTTTGCTTTTTCTTGAGCCAATTCTTTCTCAAAGGCTTTTTTAGCATCACCAGAACGCAGTGCTCTGTATTGCTCTGGATGCATGGCTAATTCAAACAATTCTTCGTCATCTTGACCAAATTCCCATCCTTTTTCTTTCATTTCTTTCTTGAAATCTTCCAATTTGTCAGGGTATAACGCCTGTGGATCTCCGGTGTAGAATTCTCGTCCTTGAGAAGCCGCTAGTTTTTTAATTTCCGGAGCAACTTCACCAGGTAATTTTCCGGCTTTACCTAGAATCATATCCCAAATATTATCTGCAATCATGGTCCATCTTTCTTGTCCCTTGGTTACTTGCATGATATTGAATAAAGCTAAGTTTTTAACATATTGCGAAAATGGTGTTACCAATGGAGGATACCCAACACGAGGCCATACATAAGCTACTTCGTCGAATAATTTAATCAATAATTCGTCGGTAGTAATTTCCGCTTTCCCTTGTTTAATCAATGATTTGTTGATGCTAGAAAGGTTGTCTTTTAGGTCGTTCATTAAACTTCCCATCATACCGCCCGGTAATCCCGGTGCAATTAATAAAGATTGCAAACGACGATTTGACTCAGGAATAAAGTATCCTAAGAAATCATCCATAAATTCTTGCGTTAAGGCGCGCGCTTTCATGTATGCAATCATGTCAATTTCAGGCACTTTGAATCCTGCATCTTTCAACATTTCTTGTACCATGATAACATCAGCGTGTCCTGTTCCCCAAGATAAAGGTTCCATACCAACATCAATAATATCGCAACCGTTTTTACACACTTCTAATATTGAAGCAGGAGTAAAGCCCGGTCCTGTTTGTCCGTGATACTGTACAATAATAGCTGGGTGATTAGTTTTAATGTGCTTTACTATTTTACCTAAAGACACTGGTCTTCCGATACCGGCCATATCTTTTAAGCAAATTTCATCTGCTCCGTTGGCAATCAATTCGTCAGCTAAGTTGCAATAGTATTCTACTGTATGTACTTTAGAAACAGTTAATGAAAGCGTTCCTTGAGCAATCATGCCGGCTTCTTTTGCATATTTTATTGAAGCAATAATGTTTCTTGGGTCGTTTAGTCCGCAAAAACAACGGGTAATATCTACGCCTTGAGCTTTTTTAACCTTGTAGAATAATTTCCGAACATCTGCAGGAACAGGGCTCATTCGTAATCCATTTAAAGAACGGTCTAACATATGTGTTTGTATGCCGGCTTCATTAAATGGACGAGTCCATTCTCTAACTGCTTTGTTTGGATTTTCTCCAAAAAGCAAATTGATTTGTTCAAAACCACCGCCGTTTGTTTCAACACGATCAAAACAACCCATTTTGATAATTTCTGGTGCAATTCTAACCAACTGATCAACTCGAGGCATGTACTTTCCCGAAGACTGCCACATGTCACGATATACTAGTGAAAACTTAATTTTTTTATCCATAGTTTCTTAAATATTATTGAATTATTATTCTTTTTTTTATTTTTTTTCTACTTGTATAATTTTCCCTTTTCCTGCAGTAACAATATCTATAGCCGCTATTATTGCAGCCATTTTATTTTTTTCAATAGTAGAGCTTGTTATCGCTGTTGAAACAGCTTTTTTTACTTCTTCCGGAAAGTATTTGTTAACTACCCGAATAATAAGATTTCCAATTATTACAACTGAAAATAAGGTGATAAAAACAGTTGTCATCCCAACAACCATTAGTAGTAATGATAAACTTAAATTTGCATCCATAGTGTTTGTTTAAACGATAGTAAAGTAAACTATAAAAATAGCTGCCAAAAGTAATGAAAATTCTTGCTTGGTCAATAATATATTAAAATTTTTACTGCGTTATTATTGCTTTAAATATAAAGTATAAATTAAAAACATTTATATTGGGATGGGTTTAATTAACGAATATTTTTCTGAACTTGTTCTATGCGAGTTAGCGTTTGTTTAATTGACCACAGATATGAGGTTTCCTTTGAAAAATTCGATAATACACATTCCTGCATAAGCTGTAATTTCATTCCGGGCATCAACGGTAGCAGTACCGTTGTGAGGCGCCAAAACAACCTGATCCATAGCAAGTAGTTCTTCCGATATGCTTGGTTCAAATTCGTACACATCTAGTCCGGCACCCCAAATTTTCCCGTTTCTAAGTGCGTCAATCAAGGCTTTTTCATGCACAATGGCTCCACGGGCAGTATTTATCAGTATGGCATTGGGTTTCATTAAGTCGAACTGAGGCTTGTCGAAAAGATGGGTAGTTTCTTTGGTAAGTGGCGTGCTAATTGAAATTATATCGGCTGTTTTTAATAGCGTATCGAAAGGAACAAAGCTAACTTGTAGTTCGCGCTCTTCTTTTTCGGATAGTTTGTTTCTATTGAAATATACTACTTCCATCCCTGATGACAGTGCTCTTCGTGCTATGGCTTTGCCAATCCTGCCTAAACCCACAATGCCTAGTTTTTTTCCGAAAACAGACTGTCCTAAGTTTTGTAGCAATCCCCAAGTTATTCCATCTGGTTCCCGTAGTTTTCTGTCGCATATTGTAATTTTTCTAGCTACAGACAAGAGTAGGCCAAATGCCATTTCGGCGGTAGGTTCTGTTACAGGATAGGGTGTATTGGTTACTGCAATGCCTTTTTCTCGAGCATAATAGGTGTCAATATTATTATACCCAACACCATAGTTCGCTATAAGTGTTAGGTTTTTTCCGGCATCAATCATTTCTTTATCTACTTGAACCGAAAAAGTAGGCAGTAGCACATCAACAACTGTTATCTGATTTAGGATTTCCTCTCTTGTAAACTGATCTTTGTCAGGAGTAATTACTTCAAAATATTTGCGCAGTTCGTTTAGTCCTTCCGGCAAAAGCTTGGTAGTAATTAATACTTTTTTCATAGATAACTAGTTTTTGCAAATATCATCAATTAATGGGTTACTTGCAAGTGTACGTTATTTTTAGTGGTTAAAACCATGAATTTAGACAAATGAACTAAGAGGAATGATGAAAAATAGGTTTTTGTTTATTTTTCAATAAAAACCAGTATATTCCAAAAAAGTACATTTTAGTTTTTATAATACTTAAGTGTAACAAGGATTCTTTTTTGTTATGTGTTACGTTAAGTTTTAAACATTCTTATTGTTTTGTTCTTGTAATGTAAGAGCAGTTTAAATAAAAAAAGTATTTTTGAGAGTTGAATTATGCATACAGCTTTTTTGTGAGTTTTTGTCCCTTAATTTATCAGTACAATATACAGTTATGGTATTAAATTATATTTGGGTAGGATTCTTTTTAGTGGCATTTATTGTGGCGCTTGTACAATTTGTTTTTTTTCGCGATTTGCAAGTTTTTTCACGCATCATTCAAAGTACTTTTGATATGGCCGAGTTGGGTGTTATGGGTATAGCCTTACCGCTGGCAGGTGTTATGACGCTTTGGATGGGGTTTATGAATATTGGCGAGAAAGCTGGTGCCATTGGTTTTATGGGTAGAATTGTAGGCCCATTTTTCGCTAGGTTATTTCCTGATATACCTAAAAGTCACCCTGTTCACGGACAGTTATTAATGAATTTTTCGGCAAATATGCTTGGCTTGGATAATGCTGCTACCCCAATGGGATTAAAAGCCATGAATAGTTTGCAAGAGTTAAATACGAAAAAAGATACCGCATCCAATGCACAAATTATGTTTTTGGCCCTAAATACATCTGGCTTAACTATTATTCCTATTTCGGTGTTGGCTATGCGTGCTGTAACTGCCGGTCCAAATGGCGAATTAGCGGCAAATCCCACCGATGTTTTTCTCCCAATATTAATTGCAACGGCTGTATCAACACTTACCGCTATTTTATTTGTAGGCATAAAACAACGGATAGGCTTACTAAATAAGGTGCTTGTGGCATGGATTGGCGGAATTATTCTTGCCTTGGCAGGTCTGATTTATTGGTTTTCGAGCTTATCTCCTGAAGAAATGAATTTGGCTTCGATGATAGGCAGTAATTTGTTGCTTTTATCGGTTATTGTTGTGTTTATGGGTGGCGCTTTGTATAAAAGGATAAATGTTTATGAAGCCTTTATTGATGGGGCAAAAGATGGCTTTTCGATGACATTGAAGATTATTCCCTATATGGTTGGTATGTTGGTTGGTGTTGGTGTTTTTAGGGCTTCGGGAGCGTTGGATTTGTTGACAGATGGCATCCGTTTCGTAGTTGAGTTGTTTAATGTAGATACGCGCTTTGTAGATGCTTTGCCTACGGCTTTTATGAAACCATTGAGTGGTAGTGGTGCTAAAGGAATGATGGTGGAAAGCATGGCGTATTTTGGTCCCGATTCTTTTGCTGGTCGTTTGTCGTGTTTGTTTCAAGGTGCAGCAGATACTACTTTCTATATTGTAGCTTTGTATTTTGGTATGGTGGGCATTAAAAAAACTCGTTATGCTGTTACAGCAGGTTTAGTTGCGGATTTGGCCGGTGTAATTGCGGCAATTGTTTGTGCATATATGTTTTTTGGATAAAAAAGTAGTAAAAAATGATTAGTTATTTAAACGAAGGAATAAAGTGCCCTAAGTTGCCAAAACGACAACTAAGTGCTTGGATAAAACAAGTAGCTGCAATGAATTTATATTCGGTAGGCAATATAACTTATATATTTTGTACAGACGAGAAAATATTGGAAGTGAATAAACAATACCTTCAACACAATTATTATACAGACATTATCAGCTTTGATTACACTGAAAAAAAAACCATTCATGGCGATATCTTTATAAGCCTCGAAACGGTGGCTTCAAATGCAAAAAAGTTCAAGGTGAGTTTTGACCAGGAGTTGTATAGGGTGGTAATTCATGGTGTATTGCATTTGTGTGGGCAAAAAGATACGACGGCTCAAGATAAAATTGAAATGACTCGTAAAGAAAATGAAGCATTAGCTTTAGTTTCATTCTAAATCTGGTTTTTTAATGATATCAACTGTGTGATAATTTGTTAAATGGCAAATTAACATTTATAGAACAGCACATTTTTAAAAGAATATAATTACTTTTGTTGGTTAGATAATAGCCTATCGTAGAATGATGGCTTTGTAATTTAATAAATAGCAATGCGGTTTCATCGGATAAAGAAATGTATTTTAAGCCTGTTTTTTTGCTTCCTGTTGGCTGTTTCAGCTCAGGCACAAGCAATCTGGGAAGCTGGAATTAAGGCTGGTACAAACTTTTATTTGGGCGATAGAAATTCGGTGCTTTTTGATGATGTGAATCCGGTATTTGGCGCTTTTGTAAAAGTAAATGCTAATAGTCGTTGGGCTACAAAAGTGCAGTTCGAAACAGGCAGTATTAAAACCGATTTTCAACAACAGTATGTTGATTTTTCGCTTCAACAAGAATTTAGCTTTTTTGAATACGGTTTGTTGAATAGTGCAAAGTGGACCCGTTTTTTCTCTCCATATATTTTATGTGGTGTTGGCTTGGCTTTTTTTAACGAAGGAAATAGAGCTGTTTTTGCCCCAAATATTCCTTTTGGTTTTGGGGTAAAATACAAGGTAGTTGATAAGGTAAATATTGGGTTGGAATGGTCAATGCTTAAGCTTTTTTCCGATTCGTTTGACCAACTTAGCAATCCTTATAATAATAATGAATCTATTTGGTTAAATAAAGATTGGATATCGATGGCCACTTTTTTTGTGAGTGTTGATGTTGGAAATAAAAGTAGTTATTGCAGATAGTGAGAAGATGAATACATTGAAAAATTCAATTAATACACAAAATATTCCAAATCATGTTGCCGTAATAATGGATGGTAACGGCCGGTGGGCTAAAAAGAAAGGATTAGCTAGGGTTTTTGGTCACCAACACGCAGTGGAATCGGTTCGAAATGTAACCGAGGCTGCAGCAGAAATTGGAATTGGTTATTTGACACTATATACTTTCTCTACAGAAAATTGGAGCCGTCCGAAAGAAGAGGTAAACGGCCTAATGACATTGTTAGTAAACAGTATTGAAAAGGAAACGCCTACACTAAATAAAAACAATATACAATTATTGGCTATCGGAGATATTAACCGTTTGCCTGATGCAGTATCGAGAAAATTGCAATCGTGTATAAACGAAACAAAAAACAATACCGGGTTAAAACTGGTGTTGGCATTAAGTTATTCTTCTCGATGTGAGATTATTGATGCTGCAAAAAAAATTGCTGCTAAGGTGCTTGAAGGTGAAATTGCTATCAATGATATTGATGAGGCTTATTTTTCATCACAGTTAACTACAGCGAAAATTCCCGATCCCGATTTATTGATACGAACCAGTGGCGAAATTCGTATTAGTAATTTTTTGCTTTGGCAAATAGCATATTCCGAATTGTATTTTACCGATGTTCATTGGCCTGACTTCAGTAAAGAAGATTTTTTTAATGCCATCCTTTCCTATCAACAGAGAGAAAGACGGTTTGGCAAAACAGGCGAACAAATTCAAAAATAATAATAATGCATACTATGTATAAAATAATAATTTCATCTTTCATATTACTGCTTTTCGCACTACCTAATTTCGCTCAAGAAACTTTAAAAGTAGATTATCTTGCTACACCTAAAAATTACGAAATTGCACAGATATCTGTTACAGGAGCTGAAAATTATGAAGAATCAATTATCATTTCTTTTTCTGAGTTGGTAGTGGGACAAAAAATAACCATTCCGGGGGATGATATTACCGCAGTTATTAAACGGTTTTGGAAACAAGGCCTTTTTTCAAATGTTAAGGTGGTGGCCGATAAAATTGAAGGAAATAAAATCTGGCTTAATTTGATACTAACACAACGACCTAAAGTTTCGGAAGTAAGGTTTAAGGGCATAAAGAAAACGGATATTGAAGAACTAGAAGCTATCATCGATCTTAAAAATGGAAGTCAGTTTACACAAAATTTAGTGAATCAAACCAACATAATAATTACTGGTTTTTACCAAGATAAGGGGTATAGTGAAGCGCAAGTGACTATTACTGAACAAGGAGATTTATCTCAACCTAATAGCGTGATTGTGGACATTGATATTGCTAAAAACAATAAAATTAAGGTGCACAAAATTTATATCGAGGGAAACCAACATGTTTCCGATAGAAAGATTAACAAAGCGATGAAGAAAACCAACGAGAGCACCAATATATGGAATATCTTTAGCGCTAAGAAATTTATCAAGCATTTATACGATGCAGACAAAGTGGCTGTTGTTGAAAAATATAATGAACTAGGATACCGCGATGCTTTTATTGAAAAGGATACCGTTAAACGCTACAACGAGAAAAAAGTAGATGTGTATATTACAATAAATGAAGGAAAAAAATACTTTATTAGAGATATTAAATGGATAGGTAATACCTTATACCCCAACGAGGTGTTAAACCAAATGTTACGGATAAAAAAAGGGGATATTTATAATTCAAAACTATTGAACGATAGGTTGATAATGGACGAGGATGCTGTATCTAATTTGTATCAAGATAACGGGTATTTATTTTTTAATGTAGATCCGGTTGAGGTAACTATTGATGGTGATTCTATAGATTTTGAAATGCGTATTTACGAAGGGAAACAAGCGGTAATCAATAAAGTAGGCATACAAGGTAATACCCGTTTGTACGAACATGTTGTGCGTAGGGAGTTGCGTACTAAACCCGGACAGTTATATAATAAGTCGGATATTATTAGAACTATTAGGGAACTTGCTCAAATGGGACAATTTGATCCGGAAAAGATTGTACCCGATATTCAACCTGACCCAGAAAATGGGACGGTAGATGTAAATTATCAACTTGAAACTAAATCAAGTGATCAGATAGAGCTGTCGGCTGGGTATGGTTATACTGGTATTACTGGGTCTCTTGGATTAACATTTAAGAATTTTGCTATCGAAAATATTTTTAGGCCAAAAACTTATAAAGTAGTACCGCAAGGCGAGGGTCAAACTTTTAGTATCAAAGGCCAAACAAATGGTAGCTATTATACTTCATTTAGTGCCTCGTTTTTGGATCCTTGGTTTGGTAAAAAACGACCAAATTCCTTGTCTGTTTCTATTTATCATTCACGCATGTCTGGCGTAAGTAATAGATATAACGAGGCTTATAGTGCATACAATCCATATACAGCATACGGTTCCTACGGAAGCAGTTCTTATGGGTCTGTTTATGAGGTTGATCCTGACCAATACTTGCATACTACCGGTGCTTCTGTTGGTTTTGGTAAGCGCTTGCAATGGCCCGACGATTATTTTGTATTCAACGCTAATTTAACTTTTCAGAATTATGCCTTAAAAAATTGGTCGTATTTTATCATGACAGATGGGATGTCGAATAACTTAAATTTAAACTTAACTATTTCTCGTAACTCTATAGATAATCCTATATATACTCGAAAAGGGTCTTCTTTCACTTTATCTACTCAATCTACACCGCCTTATTCTTTATTATCGAACAAAGATTATTCGAATGTTTCAGATGCTGTGCGCTATGAATGGTTGGAGTTTCATAAATGGAAATTTAAAAGCAAAGTGTTTACGCCTTTATCGTCCGATCAAAAATTAGTGCTTATGGCACGAGCAGAATATGGATTTTTAGGGTATTACAACAAAGATCGTAAATCGCCTTTCGAAACCTTTTTGATGGGGGGTGACGGTATGAGTGGTTATTCTACTTTTGCAACCGATATTGTAGGCCTAAGAGGATATTCAAGTGGTTCGTTAACGCCTTATGTAACTAAGGCAAACGGACAGAGTGCTCAAAGTGGTTATGTGTATACCCGTCTAAGCATGCAACTTCATTATCCTTTAATTTTGGAGGCAGCTACTACTATATATGTTTTGGGCTTTTTAGAAGCCGGAAATTGCTGGGCTGAGTTTAGTCAGTTTAATCCTTTTGATTTAAAACGATCAGCAGGACTCGGTGTGCGGTTGTTTTTGCCTATGTTTGGTATGATGGGGGTTGATTGGGGTTACGGTTTTGATTTGATAAGAGGTGTTAAAACCTTAAGTGGTAGCCAGTTTGCCTTTATGATTGGTCAAGAATTTTAATTATATATAATGGTAAGAAATTTGTTTATTCACTGGAATTATTAATCAAATATCAATCGCTAGGTAAAAATTAACAGCGTGTATTTTACTGTGTTTTTTATATATTAGCCGTTGGTGTAAATATTTAGTACTATGAAAAAAGTTGCAATAAGTTTAAGTCTTTTTTTTATTATGTTAACCTCTGTAAGTGCACAAAAATTTGCATTGGTTGACATGGAGTATATTATGAAAAACATTCCGGCCTACGAGTCGGCAAACGAACAGCTTACTCAGGTTTCTGATAAATGGCAGAAAGAAGTTGAAGCCATAAACCTTGAGGCGGAAACTATGTATAAAAATTACCAAACAGAACTGGTCTTTATGTCGCCGGATATGAAAACCAAAAGAGAAAACGAAATTGTTGAGAAAGAAAAAGCCGCTCAGGACCTTAAAAGACAATATTTTGGTTCAGATGGTGAATTATTTAAAAAGAGAGAGAGCTTGATGAAACCAATTCAAGACGAGATTTATAATGCCATTAAAACAATATCAGACGAAAAGGCATATCAGTTAGTGTTGGACAAGAACAGTAGCATGAATTTAATTTATGCTTCGTCAAAAATTGATATTAGTGATGAGGTATTGCTTAAGTTAGGATATTCAAAATAAATATTTACATTTGCGCTCAGTTTAATAACTTATTAAAAAATATAATTATGTTAAAAAAGATTGTAATAGCTGTTATATTTATGCTTCCATTAAGCATAATGGCTCAAAATGCTACTGAATTAAAATTTGGTCATGTTAACACACAAGAGATTATAATGCAGATGTCTCAGATGAAAGAGGCCCAAACGCAATTGGAAACTTTGTCGAAACAATATGAAGGCGAATTAACCAAGATGAATGAAGAGTTGCAAAAGAAATATCAAGATTTTCAGGCATTAAAGGATGTTGATGAGGCTATCTTAAGTTCGCGTCAAGAAGAGTTGATGGCTTTAAATCAACGAATTGAATTAGTAAAACAAACCGCTAACGAGCAAATTCAAAAGAGACAAGAAGTGTTGGTTGCTCCAATTATCGAATTGGTAAAAAAATCCATTAGCGAGATTGGTGATGAAAATGGTTTTATTTACATTTTTGATACTAGTGTTCCGGCTACGGTATATCAATCTTCTAAAAGTGTGGATATTTCTCCATTATTGAAGAAAAAATTGAATATTACAGCCGCAGCAAAATAATAAACTTTAACTCAAGCAAAAGCTTAAGTTGAGTTTCATAATACCATAGTCAAGTAGTATTTGTAGGCATTCTTACAATCGCTACTTGGCTTTTTTTTGTAAATATATTTTGTGTTATTATTAGGTTTTTCTGAAAAAATCACTCAATTTTGTGTGAAACTAATTCCAGTAATAAAGCATGTCAGTATTCCCTTCGGTTCCTGCTCCTATAGGTGTTTTTGACTCCGGATACGGCGGGTTAACAATTCTGAACGAAATAAGGAGCTTGCTACCTCAATACGATTATATTTATTTAGGCGATAATGCCCGTACGCCCTATGGTTCTCGCTCTTTTGATGTAGTGTATGAATATACCCTTCAAAGTGTGCGGAAACTTTTTGAAATGGGCTGCCACCTAGTCATTTTAGCTTGTAATACGGCTTCTGCAAAAGCCTTGCGCAATATTCAGCAGCATGATTTGCCTTTTATGGATGCTAATCGTAGAGTGTTGGGCGTTATCCGACCTACGGTAGAACGCATTAACGAAATTACCCAAACTAAGCATGTGGGCTTATTAGGAACGCTTGGCACTATACAGTCGGAGTCTTATCCGCTCGAGATTAAAAAGATATTCCCTGATATTACTGTTGTTGGTGAGGCTTGTCCCCTTTGGGTACCGCTTATAGAAAATAATGAGCATCTAAATGAAGGTGCCGATTATTTTGTACGCAAAAATTTAGAACAGTTATTACGCAAAGATGCCTACATTGATAGCATTGTTTTGGCTTGCACGCATTATCCTTTATTGCTAGCTAAAATTAAAAAATACACTCCGCAACATATTTCCATTATTTCACAAGGTAAGTTTGTTGCATTATCGTTACAGGATTATTTGCAAAGGCATACAAACATTGAAAGCAAATGTACTAAGCAAGGTAAGGTTAGCTATTTTACCACCGAATCTGTCGATAAATTTAAAAGTTCAGCCTCTATTTTTTTGCAAAGTGAGATAGATGCAAGTAGAATTACACTATTGTAACGAATTTAGTCTATAATTTTTCATATAAAAGCAGATAGTGAATTTTTTATTCGATTTTACTGCTGTTGCGTTAATTTTAAACATTAATTAACATTCAAATAATTTTAGTTGCTCTTTGAAATTTTGATTTAATTGACATTTTTCGCATAATAACTCATGTATGGGTGTTTTGTCTAATGCAGAAATACCAAGTATTTGCATTATT